>CAJXVJ010000007.1 GCA_913061105.1 uncultured Alcanivoracaceae bacterium
GAGATTTCTGCCTGTCTCGTGGGCTCGGAGATGTGTATAAGAGACAGGTATTTCTATGCCAAAGATGTCCAAGAATTCCAAGTTTACAAAGATGAAGTGGATGACGCCATTAAATCTGGTGATGTAGAATTGGCTTTTCGCATTTTTACTGTCTACATTAAAAGAATTCAAGAAAGAACTGATTATGCCTTATCTATGTTAGAAAAACCTTTCGATTTTAATATTGATGAAAAATACATATGGGACAGAGAGAATATTGACAGAATTGATAATGAAACTGACATGAATGATCTGTGGCGAAAAAGAGTTAAAAATGATTACCTCAATTTAAAATTAGCTGGAAAAGAAGAAACTAAAATTAAAGACATACTAAGCAAACGCTATAACCGCATTGCTAAACGTGTAGGAGAATCAAATAATGAAGATGTTTTTCAATATTTCATTAACTCTTATGCAACATTAATTGAACCACATACTTCTTATCTTGCTCCAAGAGTATCAGAAAACTTTAAAATCAACATGAGTCTTTCTCTTCAGGGCATTGGTGCTTTATTGGGCGAAGATGATGATCATGTTGCCATCAAAAAAGTAATAAAAGGTGGGCCAGCAGAAAAGCAAGGCGAATTGAAAACAGATGATAAAATTGTGGCCATTGGTCAAGGTTCATCTGGATCTCTGATAGATGTTGTTGGTTGGAGAGTTGATGATGTTGTAGAAAAAATCAGAGGAGACAAAGGCACCGTGGTCAGGTTATCTGTTTTGAGTAAGAATGATTTATTAGATACCAAGCCACATATTATTACCATCGTTCGCGATAAAGTAAAACTAGAAGAGCAAGCTGCACAACACCAAATTTTAAATGTTAAAGGAGTAGACGGAGATAAAAAGATTGGTGTGATAAATTTACCTGCTTTCTATCTTGATTTTGCTGCAAAATCACGAGGCGATGCAGATTATCGCAGTACCACAATTGATGTTAAAAAGATTTTAGAAAAGTTTAAACAAGAAAATGTAGAAGCTGTCATTATGGATTTAAGAAATAATGGTGGTGGCTCACTGATTGAAGCACGTGATCTAACCGGTTTATTTATCAATAAAGGCCCTATTGTTCAGATTAAAAGCTCTAGAGGCGGCATCAATGTTGACAGAGATTTAGATAAATCTGTTTCATGGGAAAAACCAATGGTTGTGCTTATCAATCGTGCTTCGGCATCAGCTTCTGAAATTTTTGCTGCTGCTTTACAGGATTATGGACGTGCAGTCATCGTTGGTGAACGCAGTTTTGGTAAAGGGACTGTTCAAAGCCTTATCCCTTTGGATAACTATGCCAACAACTACACTGAACATTCTATGGGGCAATTAAAATTAACCTTGTCTCAGTTTTTTAGAATTAATGGTGGCAGTACCCAAAACCGTGGTGTTATACCTGACATTCAATTCCCTGATCATGCTGGATCTGACTCTTATGGTGAAAGTGAATATGACAACGCATTGCCATGGACCAGTATTAAACGTTCAAACTACAATATGCAGGGCGACTTAACCCGTGATATTCCACAATTAAGAAAATCTTACAAAGCCAGAGAAATGGTCAACCCAGAATTTACCTTTATTAAAGAAGATTTAGATTACTATAATTCTTTTAAAGATGACATATCAGTATCGTTATCTGAAGAGGCCAGAAAGGCTGAAACAAAAAAACAAGAAGCACGTAAAATTGAAAGAAAAAACAAACGTGAACAAATCACAGAAGGAGAATTAAATCCATTGTTGACAGATGTGGCTGTTTTGTTTAACTCAGAAAAGCAAGAAGAACCAGTAGAAGTAGACGAAGAAGATTCATTGACGAATACTGAAAACAATTCAGAGCCTGATGGCGATTTCGCTCTATTAGAAACAGCTAGAATTGTCGCCGACTTGGTAAATATTAAGCAACAAAAATTGATTGCTGAATCTGCTAATGCCACAGATAAGAATACTGAAAAGAATTTATAATGAAAGTTTTTATAGTTATCATCCTGTTATTTGTCATCTATAACCTAGGGTTGGCGATGTTCTACATGATCCGCGATAAGGGCCAAGGCAAAAATACTGTGCGATTTTTAACGGTCAGAATTGCTGTCAGCTTCGGTCTTTTTTTAATGATAATACTGGCACTAAAGATGGGCTGGCTCCAAGCACACTCACTCTTACCTAAAACCCAATAACAATAATCTTTCAGTCTAACAAAAAGCCCCAATAGTGGGGCTTTTTTTTGTTTAGATTAATGGCCAAAAATTTTTATGGGTATGGTGCCATGTTATAAACTTAATCACATTGTTATGACAAAAAAAATGCCTCAATAAAGAGGCATTTAATATTTCAAATTGTATTTATCTATTTAGATGATATAAACAAAGATAAATAGTCCCAACCAGACTACATCAACAAAATGCCAATACCAAGCAACCGCTTCGAATCCAAAGTGACTTTCTGGTTTGAAATGACCACGCATTAAACGGATTGTTATAACAGTTAACATTATCGCACCTAGGGTAACGTGCATGCCATGAAAACCTGTTAGCATAAAGAATGTTGATCCATAAATACCAGATTCTAGAGTTAAATCAAGATGCTGATACGCTTCTATATATTCTTCTACCTGATAGAATAAAAAAATAGCTCCTAGTAGTACTGTTGCAATCAACCAACCTATCACTTTCTTTCTGGCTCCATCTACCAATGCATGGTGAGCAATTGTCAGTGTAATTGAACTGGCCATTAATAATATGGTATTTACCAAAGGCAAATGATAAGGATCTATTAATTCAAACTTTCCGCCAACATCACCAGGACCATTGGTTGGCCACACACCTTCATATCCTGACCATAGCTCTGTATTGGTCATTAAGCCTACACCTTCACCGCCCAACCATGGTACAGACAAGTTTCTGACATACCACAAGGCACCAAAGAAACAAGCAAAAAACATGACTTCAGAGAAGATAAACCAAACCATTCCCATTCTGAATGAGGTATCAACCTGAGGATTGTAAAGGTTGCCCTCAGACTCTTTTATCACCTCAGCAAACCACCCAAACATCATAAAGATGAGGACAGCAAATCCAAGATACATCATCACTGGTGTTGATGCTGTTTCGCTATTCATGAAAGTTGCAGCGCCTACGGCTGCTAAAGTCATACCAATAGAACCTACAATCGGCCATTTGGCCAAGTGTGGTACATAATATTGATCGTGGCTTTTATTTGATACTTCTGTATTTGACATATTACCCTCTAATTCTCAAATATTTCTTATGATGACGGAAGCTTAAAAAAAGTATAAGACAAAGTCATTATGTTTACATCTTTTGTTAGTTTTGAGTCTACAATAAACGTTACAGGCATGAGGACTTCTTCATTGGCCTTCAACGTTTGCTCAGTAAAACAAAAGCATTCTGTTTTGTTAAAATACAAAGATGCTTTACCAGGAGAAACACTGTATGTTGCTCTTCCTGTTACATCTCTGTTAGATAAGTTCTTAGCATAATACTCTGTTTTATATAACTTACCTGGTGTTACTTGCATCTCAAATTCAGTGGGTCTAAACTCCCAATTTAGTTCTGAATTTACTGTGCCATCAAATTGTATTGTTACGATGCGATTTTCATCTACAACCTGAGTCTTCAATACATCCTCTGCTACTTGACCACTGGTTTTCCCATTGAGTCCTGTTATTTCACAAAACACATTATAAAGCGGTACCAATGCAAAGGCGAATCCAAACATAAGTACTGCAACCAGAACCATTTTAAAAATTGATTTATTCATAGTTTTAACTTAACCACTACATTATGTTCATGACATAAAATGCAGTAAAAATACCAATGGCAAAGATAAGCAACCCAATCGCTGTATGACGGGCTGCCTTGCGTCTTTTTTCTAATTCTTCTTTGTCCATGAATCAATTATTAATGGCTTGAAACATGTGCCAATTGTTCATCTTTTACCGGCTCACCATCTTGGAACGTGTGATGTGGCGCTGGAGATGGAATAAACCATTCCAACCCTTTGGCTCCTTCCCATACACGGTCTGTTGCTTTGGTAGTGCCTTTGCCTTTAATTGTTCGATAAACAATCCAGATAAAGAACACTTGTGCTAAACCAAATGCAAAACCACCAATACTAGACCACATATTAAACTCAGCAAATTGAGTGGAATAATCTGGGATACGTCTTGGCATTCCTGCTAATCCTAAGAAATGTTGTGGGAAGAACAAGACATTAACTGATATTGTAGACCACCAGAAGTGAATTTTTCCTAATCTTTCTGAGTACATGTTTCCAGTCCATTTTGGAATCCAATAATAAACACCAGCAATAATGGCAAATACGGCACCCGTAACTAATACATAATGGAAATGCGCAACAATGAAATATGTATCATGGTATTGGAAATCAACTGGTGCAATGGCCATCATTAAACCTGAAAAGCCACCTATGGTAAACAAAATCACAAATGCTATAGACCACAGCATTGGCGTTTCGAATGTCATGGCTCCTTTCCACATGGTTGAAACCCAATTAAATACTTTCACACCGGTTGGAATAGAAATCAACATGGTTGCATACATAAAGTATAACTCACCACCAAAAGGCATGCCAACACTAAACATGTGATGTGCCCATACAATGAAAGATAAGAAAGCAATGGCGGCAGTAGCATATACCATTGAGACATATCCGAACAATGGCTTTCTTGAGAAAGTTGGTAGAATTTCTGAGATAATGCCAAATGATGGCAAAATCATAATATAAACTTCAGGATGACCAAAAAACCAGAAAATGTGCTGGAATAATACTGGATCACCACCACCGGCAGCGTTAAAGAATGTGGTTCCGAAATAATGATCGGTTAACAACATGGTCACAGCTCCTGCAAACACAGGCATAACTGCAATCAATAAAAAGGCAGTAATTAACCAAGTCCAAACAAATAAAGGCATTTTTAAATAACCCATATTTGGAGCACGCATATTCATAATTGTTGCGATAACATTAATTGCACCCATGATGGATGATATACCCAACATGTGGATAGCAAAAACTGCGAATGCCAAATTTTTGCCGCCTTGCAATACCAATGGAGGATACAATGTCCAACCAGCTGCTGGCGCACCACCATCCATAAAGAATGTAGAAACTAACATGGTAAATGCAAAAGGTAAAATCCAGAAAGACCAATTGTTCATGCGTGGTAAAGCCATATCTGGCGCCCCAATCATAATAGGTATCATCCAGTTAGCAAAACCAACAAAGGCTGGCATAACTGCTCCAAAAACCATAATCAATGCATGCATTGTGGTTAATTGGTTAAAGAAATCGGGTTGTACAAATTGTAATCCTGGTTGAAATAATTCTAATCGAATTATCATCGCCAAAGCTCCGCCAAGAATGAACATGGCAAAAGCAAAAATCAAATATAGTGTACCAATGTCTTTGTGGTTGGTCGTCATTAACCAACGTTTCACAAATCCTTTAGGTTTATGATCATGATCGTGATCGTGCGTATCTGCGTGACTCATTCTTTATACCCTCAACTGTTCTTTATTTTTTTTACGTCTTCAGGCTGCACAGCATCTTTAGCGGTGTTGTCCCAAGCGTTTCTTGTGTATGTAATTGCAGCGGCGATATCACTCTCAGTTAAGCGACCACCAAATGATTGCATTGCCGTGCCTTCTTTTCCAAACACCACGGTTTTAATATTTTCTTCAATACTACCATTGACCACAGCGCTGCCTTTGAGTGCAGGGAATGTTTCTCCCATGCCTTCACCTGATGTCTGATGACAGGTTGCGCATTCCATATTATAAACCTCTTGGCCTTTGGTCATTAATTCTGCTTGAGTCCATTCTACTGGTTCAGCAACAACTTCTGCAACTGTCGTTTCTGGTGTTATTACTTCATCATTATTATTGTTTGTTGCTGTGACAACTTTCACTGTTTCACCAACTTTTTGATCTGATAACCACGCAGTATAATCTTCTTTAGAAACTACATTAACAACTATTGGCATGAAGCCATGGTCTTTTCCACATAATTCAGCACATTGACCACGGTATGTCCCTATTTTTTTAACATTGGTCCAAGCTTCATTAACATAGCCAGGAATGGCGTCTCTTTTCCAACCAAATTCTGGAACCCACCACGAATGAATTACATCATTGGCTGTTAATAATATGCGGATATTTGTGTTGACTGGAATAACCAATGGATTGTCCACATCCAATAAGTAATTCTCAACATCTTCAAGCTTAACAGTTGGGTTGGCTTGTCTGGCTGCATTACTTAGTTTGTCTAATGAACTAATAATAGAGACACCTTCACCCAAATAATCATATTTCCATTTCCATTGATAACCTGTGACTTTGATTGTCATTTCCATTTGTATTGGGATAGTATTGCCATCAGCATCGACAACCACTTTGCCGTTCTCATCCAATTGTCTAGGGGCTTCCATGTTTATCAATGCTGTTGTCGCCGGGATTGCCATAACAACCAATATTAATATTGGAATTACTGTCCAAATAATTTCTGCCGTTGTGCTGTGCGAAAATTGTGCGGCCTTAACCCCTTTTGATTTTCTATGTGCGAACATTGAATAAAACATCACACCAAATACCAATACAGCAATGACTAAACAGATCCAAAAAACGATCATGTGTAAGCCATAGACCTCCTGACTGAAGTCGGTTACTCCTTCGGTAAGATTGTATCCATATTCTGCATGTGCCATGCTGGTCATTAATAGACCAAAAACAGTAAATATAAAGCCAATAAGGCTTTTATTACAACTTATTGTTGTTTTGTTCATCGATTTTTTACCCTCAAGTTTTTCTTTGTGCCTAGCATAATCAGTTAATATTGCCATATTAATATGGACATTAGGACAAGAAGTCCTTTGAGTTTGAGAGTCAACTTTACTCACTCATACTCAATTATGCCGAGGTCAATCCCGCGCATTTTATCATGAGCCGTTAATAATAGTCTCATTGATTGTCGATTTTTTTACTCTTTTATTCATTTAACTTTGCAACATTAGTTTTCATGCCCATCATTTAGCTTCTACTTAATATCCAATATCTTTCAGTTCAATTAATAAATTTTTGATTGGGACTATTCATAATATGAATTATAATGCTTTAAAATTATTTAAATGAGGCACAAAAGTGAATCGTACAGCTACTGGAACTATAACAGCACTTGAATTTTCAAAAAATTATTTGATAGATGAAGACACATTAATCAATCAACTATTAGAGCAAGCCAATCCGGGATATGAAAAGCGCAAAGAAATTAAATCTTTAGCAATTAAATTGGTTGAAAATGTCAGAGCCCGTATTGATGAGATGGATGGGGTTGATGCATTTATGAAAGAGTATGACTTGTCTTCCAAAGAAGGCATAGTTTTGATGTGTATGGCTGAAGCATTATTACGTATACCGGATAAAGGCACTGCTGAAAAACTCATTAAAGATAAATTACTGGATGCTGATTGGAAGTCTCATATGGGGAAAAGTGATTCTACCTTTGTTAATGCCTCTACTTGGGGTTTAATGTTAACGGGGAAAATTATACACGTTGATGAAAACAAAAAAGGGTTATCTAAAGTATTTGATAAATTATTAAATAAAACCGGTGAACCCGCTGTTAGAGCTGGAGTTTATCAAGCCATGAAAGTTATGGGCAAACAATTTGTTATGGGCCGCACAATTAAAGAAGCCCTAAAAAGATCACAAACCAAAAAGCATGTTGATTACCGATATTCATTTGATATGTTGGGCGAAGCAGCATTAACACAAGCTGATGCTGATCGTTATTTGGCCTCTTACCTCAGGGCCATTGAGGCCATAGCAAAAGCCAATACCAAAAAATCCATTGAAGATGCTGCCAGTATTTCTATCAAATTATCGGCCTTACATCCACGATATGAGATTGCCAATATACAACAGGTGATGTCAGAATTGGTGCCCAATGTTATAAAAATTGTTGATTTGGCTAACCAATTAAATGTCGCAGTGACTGTGGATGCTGAGGAAGCAGACAGATTAGAAATGTCTATCATGGTTTTTGAAAGTGTTTATACTCAGCTTGATCCTAGCTATGAAGGTTTTGGACTTGTGGTTCAAGCCTTTTCAAAACGCGCCAGTGGCTTAATTGACTTTTTAACTGAGTTAGCTGAAAAACACAACCGTAAAATTCCTTTGCGATTGGTAAAAGGGGCTTACTGGGATACAGAAATAAAACGCTCACAAGAACAAGGGTTAGATGATTATCCAGTATTTACCCGTAAAGTTAACACAGATATTTCCTATTTGGCTTGTGCTCAGAAATTATTAGATAATCGAGATAAATTTTATCCACAATTTGCCACCCACAATGCCAATACAGTCGCTGCGGTTCGAGTAATGGCAGGTGACAATCTGGGATATGAATATCAAAGACTACATGGTATGGGCCAAGCATTACACGTACAAAGTATTGACCCTAAAGGGTTAAATGTTCCTTGCCGGGTTTATGCTCCTGTTGGCAGTCACGAAGATTTATTGCCATATTTAGTGCGAAGATTACTTGAAAATGGTGCGAACACATCATTCGTTAATCGATTGGTCGATTTAGATCTAGACATTAATGACATAACAAGCGATCCAATTGAGGTTGTTAGGGCCCACAAAACTCACAGGCACTCACAAATACCGTTACCAAAAGACATATTTCAACCAGAACGCGAAAATTCCCACGGCATTAATTTGTCAGATGTGGCCACATTAGAAAACTTAGAAAAGCAATTGTCAAAGTTTAGTGATGAAAAATTAAGGGCAACCCCACTTATTCCAGGCTACAAAAGCAAAAGCCCTGCAAAGGAGGTTTATTCACCTGCAAACTTAGATTATCTAGTAGGTCACTGTACAGATGCTAACAAACAGGATGCTTTACTGGCATTATCCAATGCCAATTCTGCATTTTACCAATGGAACCAAACAGATGTGTCAACTCGATCAGAGTCCATTAGTAAAGTGGCGGATTTGATGCAAGAAAATCAAACCATGATACTACATTTATTGCGTCATGAAGCAGGTAAAAGCCTTGCTGACAGCATTTCAGAATTAAAAGAAGCGATTGATTTTTGTCGTTATTATGCCCACCATGCGCAATTAAAAATGGGCCAGAACCTAAAGATGCCAGGACCAACAGGTGAAAGTAATTTCCTACAATTACAAGGCAAGGGAGTCTTTGTATGTATCAGCCCTTGGAATTTTCCTTTGGCTATATATGTTGGTCAAATCGTAGCCGCACTGGTCACAGGAAATTGTGTGATAGCCAAACCCGCTGAACAGACTTCTATTATTGGCTATTATTTGGCCTGCCTGATTCATCAAGCCGGCATTCCCCAATCTGTATTTCAATTTGTGCCTGGTCTTGGCCGCGAAATCGGAAATGCTTTGTGCCAATCAAATCTAACAACAGGTGTGGTGTTTACAGGATCAACTCAAACAGCCCAAATAATCAATAAAAATTTGGCCAATCGTGACAATGCAGCTATTGCCACTTTGGTCGCTGAAACCGGCGGTCAAAACTGTATGATTGCTGATTCATCTACTTTACCCGAGCAATTGGTAAAAGATGTTATCGCCTCAGCCTTTGTGAGTGCTGGACAACGTTGTTCTGCCTTACGTGTTTTGTTTATTCAAGAAGACATTGCTGATTACACATTAAAAATGCTATCTGGCGCCATGCAACAAATGCATATTGCCCACCCAGAAAACTATTATTCTGACGTGGGCCCATTGATTGATGGTACCTCATTGAATAAACTCAATACACACGTTAAATTTATGCAAACAAATGGCACTCTAATCAAAGCATTAGAAGTACCAGAATTATTAAAAGGTTATTACTTCGCTCCTCATGCCTTTGAAATCAAGTCATTGTCGTTATTAAAGGAAGAAGTGTTTGGTCCCTTTTTACATGTGATTCGTTACAAAGCCACAGATTTAGACAAGGTGATTGATGAAATAAACAATACGGGTTATGGATTAACATTCGGGATACATTCGCGCATCAATGAGACCATCGAATATGTTTCATCTAAAATCAGAGTGGGTAATTGCTATATTAATCGCAGCACTATTGGCGCTGTGGTTGGGGTTCATCCATTTGGCGGCATGGGATTATCTGGTACCGGGCCAAAAGCCGGTGGACCTGCTTATTTAGAAAGTTTTGTCACAGAAAAAACCATTACCAACAATATTGCTGCCGTGGGTGGCAATGCGGATTTATTAGAGATAAGCGAAGAGTAAATATTAGATTTATATTGCTATGGTTTTTCAATAATTTGTTTAGGGCTGGGCTTCTTGAGGCGGCCTGATTTCCACAAGGCTTCACGAAGGATATATTCTAGTTGCGCATTGACACTGCGTAAATCGTCAGCAGCCCAATGTTGGACTGCTTTCAATACATCTTCATTAATCCTTAATGGAAATGACTTCTTTTTGGACATGTTTAATACAAGCTACCTGAATTAATAATCGGTTGTGCATTTTCTTCACCACACAATACCACCAATAAATTACTGACCATTGCGGCTTTGCGTTCATCATCTAATTCAATGATGTCTCTTGTGCTTAATTGTTCTAAAGCAATTTCAACCATGCCCACTGCGCCTTCTACAATTTGTGTTCTGGCAGATACTATGGCTTGTGCCTGTTGTCTTTTCAACATTGATGCCGCTATTTCTTGCGCGTATGCCAAATGACTAATGCGCGCCTCAATGACTTCCACACCTGCCTTATCCAACCTATCCTGCACTTCTTTTTGTAGCAATTCGGCAATTTCTTGTGGGCTTGAACGTAAAGTGATTTTTTCACCTTGATGAGACTCGTAAGGATGAGCAGATGCCATATTCCTTAGGGCGGCTTCTGTTTGTATTTGTACAAACGACTCATAATCATCTACCTCAAATATTGCCTCAGCTGTATCGACCACTTTCCACACCACCACTGTTGCAATTTCTATAGGATTACCTGCACTGTCATTGACTTTTAATTGACCACTTTCAAAGTTTCTCACTTTAACAGAGACTGCTTTTTTTGCGTAAAATGGATTGGCCCAACGTAATCCTGTGTTTTTGACGGTTCCAACGTATCGTCCAAATAATTGCAACACTTTCGATTGATTAGGGTGCACCATAAACAAACCGAAAAACATGACAAATATAACCGGAATAGCAATAATGCTTACTATCATTAATGGAATTATTCGTGCATTACCAGCAACAACTATCAAAACTATGTCTAACAACAAGGCTGCCAGCAATGTAAATAGCATGGTAAATCCAGATTTGGCTTGTATTTTTTTCTCTGTAATCATATTTATTCTCCAATTATTATTAAATTTGATATTCACAACAGAGTTCATGTGATATCACTATGATACCATTATGTATGATAAATTGAAAGTCAAATAGTGCCAGAAGTCACAATAGTTAATAATTGATCAGTGTTTTTAGTCTTTAAATAGATATGAGGAGATTGACCCGCCTAAACCATTGCCAAAAAACTCATATTTACGATGATACTATTAAGTTGTTCCATTGTGAATCCACCAAAACATCGATTTTCAGATTAATTTTAAAGGAAATCAAATAAATGCAATTGTTTATCTGTATATATAATTGTAACCTTGGTGTTAATACTGCCTATATAATATATAATTGAACTTTTCATTTGGCACTTGTCGAATCACTATCAACTTTAAATTATTCATTATATGTATCTAGACTTCTATGGTTTTGATGAACCACCTTTTTCTATAACACCAGACCCCAGATTTGTTTTTCTCAGTGAAAAACACGAAGAATCACTGGCGCATCTCGTTTATGGAATTACCCGCGGTGGTGGTGCTGGGTTTGTTCAACTGACTGGAGAAGTGGGCACAGGCAAAACCACCATCAGTCGTTTACTACTAGAACAGATTCCTGAAAAGACAAACATTGCCCTCATCCTCAACCCAACCATATCACCTGTTGAGTTGTTAGAGTATATTTGCAAAGAACTAAAAGTACCCTTAAGGGGCATTAAGGGCAAACTAAATAGCATGGTTGATAAGCTCAATGAATATCTATTAAAATCTTGGTCAGATGGTGAAAACACAGTAGTAATGATAGACGAAGCACAAAATTTACCAAGAGATACATTAGAACAACTAAGGCTATTAACTAACTTAGAAACTGACAAGCAAAAATTATTACAAATTGTTTTAATAGGACAACCAGAACTGCGTTCAACCATGCGAAGAAATGATTTGCGCCAACTGGCTCAACGCGTCACTGCGCGCTATCATTTGATGCCCTTGTCAGCCAATGAAACATTAAGCTACTTAAAACACCGGATAAAAGTAGCAGGTGGAAATCCTCAAATTGTTTCTGCAACCACCGCAAAAAAAGCTTTTCAATTGACCAAAGGCATTCCTAGGTTAATTAATGTGCTTATGGACCGGGCATTGTTGGCAGCCTATTCTGATGATGTACAAACCATTAGTAACAAACATTTATCTATTGCGGCTACCGAGGTCTTGCCTGACAATATTGAACCGCATCAATCAATAAACAATTCTGTTTCACCCAAAGTCATTTGGGTTTTATTGGCAATGACCGCATTTGCTGCTGCGATTATTTATCAAGTAACAAAGATAGATAAACAAATGAATGGCAATACTAATCCCGCCATAGTCCAACCTAAAGTGATACAATACTCAGCAAAAACACATTTTGTACCCGCTCAAGCCAATGTGTCTTGGTTGACATATTTTAAGTCTTGGGACATCCAAATTAATAAAAACTGGCACAAACCGCAATGTCCAAATAGCACCGACACAGGCATGGCATGTATACGCAGACAAGGCAATTTTAATCAAATTAAAAAACTTGATCGCCCTGTTATGCTACAACTCGAAGACTCCTCATTGGTTTTACTATCCAAGATTGAAAATGGTAAGATGGGCGTGTTAAACAAATCTGCTCAAGTTGAATTGATTAAACAATCATGGCTTGAAAAACAATGGTTGGGGACTTATTTTATAATATGGCCCATGCCTGCTGAATTATTACAAGAATATAATCCAGCTCAAATGCAACAATGGAGCTTAGAAATGGCCAATACAATAGCTGATAAAACAATAGACATTGATGGTCTTAAAACATGGATAACCAATTTTCAACAGGCAAATGGTTTACTGGCTGATGGCATTATTGGATCAGAAACACAAATGGCATTAAGCCTTAACGCATATAACGGACCAACTCTAAAATAAAATACTATGTCAACAATATTAGATTCACTTAAAAAATCATCCGACAAAAGAGATGATAACAACAAAACGTCTATAGACAATTTTAACTTTGCTAACTCTAAAAAGTCATCAAAATCTGGTCTGATTATAATCATGTTTTTGATTACAATCACTGCAGTTATCTTGTATTTTGGTTACCACTACTTAAACGATACTGCTGATAATACCAAACCAACTCCAGATGCCACACTGTCAATTGAGCAAACTCCAGAACAAGACACAGAAAGCAATAAGGCTATAGCTATAAAGCAAGATAACAACAGCAATACTAAAAAAATTCAAAAACCCAATAACGCTTCTGTCAGAGAAAAATTAAAACAAGGCCAAATTTCCAGACAAAAGACCGAAAAAAGCAAAAGAAACCTGAATAGAGTGGCTAAAACCAAGGAAAATGCTGCAAAAACAAATGTAAAATCTCAAAATAAAACAAAATCAATTCCCACAGGCTCTACAAAAAATAAAAGCGAAACAACAAACAAGAAACCTGAGATAACACTCACAATGCCGGATGATTCTAAGAATCAAAAAAAACCAGAGCCTAAAGTTAAAAAATCTGAATACACCTATGTTTATCAATTGCCTTTTAGTATCAGAAAAGAAATGCCTAAATTTAAACTCAATATTCACGTCTATGACGAAAACCCTGAGAACCAACTAGTTGTCATTAATGGTGCCAAATTTGCAGTAGGTGATCTGATTGACGAGCAAGTGTTAATTAAGTCAATAGTTAGAGAAGGTGTGTTGTTAGAGTTTAATGACCAAGTGTTTTTATTACCCAACCTATAGGTCATTAATGGCCTGTGCGTAAGGCCTTTTTATCCTTGCCAATAAAATCATTAATCGCTGATAAGACTAAAGCATTTTTCCTAAATGGTTTTGCCATATTAATTAGCACTCCAATATGACTTTTCTTCTCCGGCATAATCAATTTATGATCCACCTGAAATTTGCTCAACTTCGCCGATAAGTTAGTGGCATTTTTTGGACTGACCTTTTTGTCATTTTTACCATGTATAAGTAAAAATGGCGGTTCATTTCCATTGATATAATTAATGGGTTGTGAATTATAATAATCGTTTTCTGAAGAAAACAACTGGTACATGTAATCGTCACTGAATGGATAAAAATCATAGGGTCCTGCCAGTCCGATAAACCCGCCAATAGGCAACAAGGATTCTTCTAAATAATCTTCATTTGCGACCAACATCGCGCCTATTTGTGCTCCAGCAGAATGCCCCATGATAAACAAACTTTTATTTTCTATTGTATATTTCTGACTATTTTGACCGGTCCACAAAACGGCATTTTCAGCATCTTCCATAATTTCCTTAAATTTTACATCTGGATATTTTCTATAATCTGGAATGACCACTGCGTATCCTTGCTGGGTTAAGGCTTCTGCCACAAATAAATAATGGTGCTTATTAAGTGCACTGCATTGCCCCCAACAACCGCCATAAAAAAATACAATAGTAGCTGATATCTCTTGTGTTTTTGGTAAATAGAAATCAAGCTTGTTTTGTTTGTGTGGGCCATAGGATATGTCTTTACTTACGGAATATTTTCCAGACTTTGCTATGCCATTAATAAGACCCAGTCCAGTGTTGACACAGGATGACAAAATTAAAGCGAATAATAAAACAGCAATGACTTTCATAGAAAATTTTATAATAAATATTGATTCAAGATTGTTATTCATAACACTATTTAATGCAAGAGAAAATATAAGCCATTGACTTACAGTTGTCGCAACGTTTAAGATAACAACTCAATTCATTTCATAAAAAATTATGGCTAACGATAATCAAGAAGACAACATATCTGAAATTGAAATTCAGGATCAAAAAATAATCACCAATACCAAGCTCAGCTTATTAGAAGCTTTAATTCCAGTTGTAGCGCTGATGGCCATGTTGGCCTACAATATATTCTATGTCGAAGACCAAGAATTACTTGGCGCATATACCAATCAATACATATTACTCATTGCAGGTTTTATCGCTGCAGTTGTTGGCTTGTTTAATCAAGTCACTTTAAAACTCATGTTTCAAGAGGTGATTGAAAATCTTAAAAAAATTGTAATCCCATTAATGATACTCATCTTAGTTGGAGCCTTATCTGGTACATGGTTGATTAGTGGCATCATCCCCGCCATGGTTTATTATGGACTTCAAGTCCTTAGTCCTGAAATATTTTTACCAGCCTCAGTTATCATTGCCATCATTATTTCGATTGCTACAGGCAGTTCATGGACAACAACTGCAACTGTAGGTATCGCCCTAATTGGCATTGGGACAGCCCTTGGAATACCGACAGGTATGGTAGCAGGTGCTGTTATATCAGGAGCATATTTCGGTGACAAAATGTCTCCATTGAGTGACACAACAAATCTGGCACCTGCCATGGCTGGTACAGATTTGTTTACCCATATCCGCTACATGGCCTATACAACAGTCCCAACAATAGTGATCACCATTATTGCATTCAGTATCATGAGCATGAATTTGGAAGTCGCTGGTAGTGCTGATATTGGACATTTAATAGTTGCCATTGACAATACTTTTAATATTACCCCATTATTATTTATTGTGCCAGGTGTTGTTGTTGCACTCATTATTATGAAAACAAAACCACTAATTGCCTTAGCCGTTGGTGTCACTCTAGCTGCAGTTTTCTCCTTTATCTTTCAAAGTGATGTCATCAGTTCATTATCATCATCAAGTTTTACCACTGTTATAAAAGCCATATTTGTTGATACAGCTATCGTTACCGATAATGAAATGCTTAATGAACTATTTTCATCTGGCGGAATTATGGGCATGATGTGGACCATTATTTTAATAATTTGCGCCATGATATTCGGAGGAATAATGGATGGCATTGGAGGACTAGAAAGAATTACTGAAGCCCTATTAAAAATGGCCAAATCAATTTTTGGATTATTTTCAAGCACAGTCATGAGTTGCGTTGGACTCAATGTCATCGCATCAGATCAGTATCTTGCCATTGTTATACCGGGTAAAATGTACGAAAAGGCATATAGAGATCGTGGATTGGCGCCCGAAAATCTAAGTAGAACCTTGGAGGATACAGGAACAGTCACATCAGCTCTTGTCCCATGGAATACTTGTGGTGCTTATCACTCTGGCGTCCTTGGCGTCAAGGTAGAAGACTATTTTGCCTTTGCTATATTTAATTGGCTCAGCCCTTTTATGACCTTATTTTTTGCTGGCTTTAATATAAAGATCAGACAACTGGTCAATAAAACCAAATAGAACCACTGCCCAAAGAGCAACGGTAACGTTTTGAAAGCTTTCATCTTTAATCTGGTATTAAAAATTGGACGTTCTTTGTCTTTAAAGCGCGGCCGTTGGTTGGCAAAATTTATAGGTGGACTGACCTGGAAATTGTCCAGTAAAAATAAACACGTTACTGTCACAAACATATCAAAGTGTTACCCTCACCTTTCACAATCTGAACAATTAGATTTGGCCCGAAAATCAATCGATGCCACTTTAATGAACATGTTCGAGCTGGGTAAGATTTGGGGCACAGAATCTGACAATAAAAACTTGATTGATAATATTTACGGATTGGATGATTTTGCAGCAGCATTAAACCAAGGCAATGGTTTACTTTTGGCTTTGCCTCATATGGGAAATTGGGAAGTGCTAAATTTGGTATTGGCTCAATTTGATCAATATGCGTTCTTATACAAGCCACCGACCGACCCTAAAATTGAACATCTGTTGATCAAACACCGAGGCGCATCAAAAGCTTTGCAGATTGAAGCCAATCTAAACGGCGTTAGAAAAATCATCAAACACCTAAAGAGCAAAGGATTTGTAACAATTTTGCCCGACCAAAGGCCCAAAGGTGGCCAAGGCGTTTTTGCGCCATTCTATAAGATTCCGACCTATACCATGAGTTTGTTCTCAAGACTCGCGATCAAAACAAAAGTACCCGTCTTTTTTGCTTATGCATTGAGAACAGATACAGGCTTTGATGTCTTTTTTGAACAAAGCAATGATCAAATATATGCAGACATGCAGACATCCATTGACTACATGAACAGTAAAATCCAGGACATTGTAGACAAAGCGCCCGAACAGTACCAATGGACATATAAAAGGTTTAGCATTCAACCCGAGAACGAACCTCCTTTTTATTGATTTAATTTATTTAGTATCAATCACCCTCTTAATTCAGCACTTTTTTGGTGGAATACCAAGCCTTCGGCTTCTGCCAAAATTGATGCAGTCTTTGCCAATTCAACTCTGCCATTGTCATTAATTTTTTGACTCGATAGGACTTTCAAAAATTGATGAACACTCAGTCCACCGGAATATTTTCCAGCACCATTTGTCGGTAATGTGTGATTTGGTCCTGCGCAATAATCGCCAAATGCCACAGCAGAGTTTTCACCTATAAATATTGAACCATAATTTTTAAACACAGAAGTATCACTATTTTTATCTGTGACAAGCAAATGCTCAGGTGCATAGTCATTGATCAATTCAATTGCTTGGGCTTGATTGTCCGCAAGTACAAACTGAATCTGGTTGTTTTTGATTAATTCAACACCCGAATCATGTGCCTTTGTACAACTGTAAAGATTGTCTAACAGCTGTTGTGATGTGCTAACAATAATGCTAATGGCATTGGCATCATGCTCTGCTTGCGCCAGTGCATCATACATTATCCATTCTGATTTGCTTAATTCATTGGCAAAAATCATCAATTCGCTTGGACCGGCCAAGGTGTCTATTTTTGTTCGGTCTTGAACTTGCGCTTTTGCTGAATTAACATAGGCATTGCCTGGGCCAACAATCATGTTTACAGGCTCAACATCGGCAAAACCATAGCTCAATGCACCAATGGCTTGCGCACCTCCAACATGAATAAACCTAGTCGCTCCTGCCAATGAAGCCGCTGCCAATAAAGCGGGGTGATTCGATGGCGAACAAGCCACCCGATTTGAACACCCTGCCACTTGTGCTGGAGTCAATGTCATTAATGCGCTAGATATCAATGGAAAATTCCCACCTGGAATATAGGCACCAATGTTTTCTATTGGTTGATACACATAACCAAATGTACCGAATTCATCTGAATAGGATTCATCACTTAAACCACGCATTTGAAATTCACAAAATGATTTGATGCGAGCATATGCCGTTAAAATGGCTTGTGATAGTTCTGGCTCAAGACCATATTTTTCAAAAGGCAAGAGTTCTATAAATTTGGCAGGTTTACCATCTATCTTTTCATTCCATTGGTTTACCGCCTCATCGCCATTGTTGTCTATATCATTGAGAATGGCTTTTACCTTCTCATCAATAGATTGCAAGTCATCAATGGCTGAACGTTTAAAGTCTATCGCATTAACGATCATTGTTTCTACTCCTTAAATCATTGACTATTTCAGATATGCCTACTCCTTTTGATTTGGCCATAACCATCGTAAAAAACAACAAATCTGCGGCTTCCCAGCGCACATGGTTATGGTCTTTTGCTTCGATGAGTTCTTCACATTCTTCTCTAAGTTTTTCAATTTGTAAGTTCTCATCACTGAATAGTGCCTGAGTAAATGATGGCTTTTTAGTGTCTTCTGCCAATCTTTTTTCAAATATTTCATCTAAATAACCTAATGAATAATTTTGATTTTGGGATGCAAAACAACTGTACCGATCAAAGTGGCAGGCATTGCCGCCTTGTTCAACCAAAAACAATAAGGTATCGCCGTCGCAATCCACGTCAACAGCAACCAATTTTTGCGTGTTGCCACTGGTCAAACCCTTGGTCCACATTTCGTTTCTTGAGCGCGAATAATATGCCCCTGTTCTTTGTGATAATGCCAATTGCAATGATTCTGGCGTACTATAGGCCATCATCAAAACCTTATTGGTTTTACAATCCTGAACAACCGTTGGAATCAATGGCAATTTATTGAAATCAACCAAAGACATAAAAGCTTTGTCTAAATCCATGCTGCCTGAATAAATCGCCATGCCAATTTGTGAATTGGCGCCTAATTGGTTAATCCATTGCAAATCTTCATAACTGCTAATCCCACCAGCAACAGTCACTGGTATGTTTGAAGCTTTGATAACTTCAGATATTCTGTCTTTATCAATGCCTCCCATCATGCCTTCTTTTTGCACTTGAGTATAAAGAAATTCACCACAATTTTTGGCCATTTCAGGAATAATATCTATCACTTTTTGCTCCTGTGTTTTTTTCCAACCGTGTGTGGTTAAATAATCTCCTTTGGCATCTATGGCAAATACCAATGATTGTTTGGGTAGTTTTTTAACAAAATCAGCAGTGGCTGATGTGCCCAAAATGATTTTGCTAGCACCCGCTGCCAAGTAAGCTTTAGCCACATCTAAATCCCGAATTCCACCACCGACTCTACACGGTGTTTTACGAAGCATTTTTTCGATCAGCACTTGGTTGTTTCCAGTTCCCATGGCAGCATTGAGATCTATGATAGCGACTTCGCCATACATAGAAAATTCTTCTAACAATGCAAATACATCGTCTTTTTCTATTATCTTCTTTTCGGCTTGTCCTTGTTGTAATTGGACAGCCTTGCCATCCAGTAAATCTATTGAAGGTATTAACATGATTGTGTTCTCATTTTGATTTTGTTTTTAATTAAATAGTCTTTGATTTGTTCCACAGTATATTCTTTTCTGTGAAAAATCCCGGCAGCCAAAACTGCATCGGCTCCTGCATTAATGGCGTCTAAAAAGTCTACTGGTTGATTGGCCCCGCCTGAAGCGATAATGGGAACAGAATAATCTTGATTAGATAGTAAATCTAAATCAAACCCTGAACCGGTCCCATCTTTGTGCATGGCATTGATCATGATCTCTCCTGCGCCCCGTTGAATCACTTCATTCATCCATGAAGCATAGTTTTTCTCTACTCTTTTCGAACCACCATGTGTATATAAAACCAACTCACCACTTGCCTCTAAATTAACATCGACTGCAACGATGAGACTTTGTGAGCCATATTTGTTGGCAATTTGATCAATTAGATTAGGATTCAAAACTGCCGCGGTATTCAAGGTGACTTTATCTGCACCTGCATTAAAGAACTTATCAACATCCTCTAATATTTTTAAACCACCACCCACTGTAAAAGGTATTGAAAGTGTTTTTGCCACTTTATTGACCAATAACAAGGCGGAATCTTGCTTATCAACACTGGCTTTAATGTCTAAGAAAACCAGTTCATCTGCGCCTTGGTGTTGGTATTGCAAACCCATTTCAATCGGATCACCCATGTCTTTTAATTGTTTGAAGTTTGTGCCTTTGACAACACGGCCATTTGCCACATCTAAACAGGCAATAATACGTGGAACCAAGGATGTTTTTTGAATTAATTTTGACATGCTGCTACTCCTTGCAAAGTTTCATTTATCAGTTGCAAACCATAATCACCTGATTTTTCTGGGTGAAATTGAAATCCATAAACATTGTCTTTTTGAACTATCGCACAAAAGTCATTACCGTAATTAACAGTCGCTTGACAAAATTCACTGTTACGAACTCCGAAAGAGTTGACAAAATAAACAAAATTTCCATTACTGTTTTCATCAACAGAATTCAATTGTGCCCAGCCAACCATTGGGGTTTTGGGGAAGTCTAATTTCTCAATTTCTCCTGTAAATATTGCCAAACCCTTGGCCCCAGTATCTTCTTGGCTTGATTCAAAGAGTAATTGCATGCCCACACAAATTCCGATAAACAGTTTGTCTTGTGCAATCCAATCTAAAATAAATTCCCGCCAATTGTTTTTGTTCAATTGGTCTGCTACAAAACCAAAACGGCCTTGCCCAGGCATCACCAAAACATCAAAATTTGAATCGGGTTTATCCAGAACAACCACTTCATTGCCAGTCTTAGAAAATGCTGAAACAATGCTCAGTAAATTTCCAGAATTTAAGTTAATAATCCCAATTCTCATAACATGCCCTTTGTGGTGGCAGAATAATCAGAAGGCTGTAAGGCTTCTTTAAAAGCATAAGCCATGGCTTTGAACGCACTTTCTATCAAGTGGTGGTTGTTTTTAAAGTATTGATTATTGATGTGTAAACAAATCTTGGCATTGATGGCAAATGTATAAAAAAAGTGCTCCCACATTTCGGTGTTAATGCCTCCTAATTGTGCTTGTGAAAAAGGCAAATTCGTCACACAAAAAGGACGACCACATAAATCAAGGGCACAGGTAGTCAAGGCTTCGTCCATTGGCAGTAATCTTTGTCCATATCTTTTGTTGTTTTGCGATTTCCAAGCACTATACACCGCTTCTCCCAAACAAATGGCCACATCTTCAATGCCATGGTGGTCATCAACATGTAGATCGGCTTTGGCTTTTATGTCCAAACTCCAACAAGCGTGTGTTGCCAATTGATCCAACATGTGATCAAAAAAGGGCAAACCTGTATCAATATCGATTACTTTTGAATCTGGATTAATATCTAGCTTTAATGTGATGTCTGTTTCTTTGGTTTTTCTGTTAATTGTAATCATAATAATTCTCTGACTTCATTGATGTTATTGAGCACAATGTCTGCACCTGCATTATAGAGGTTTGTAGCGTTTTCACCAATACCTATACATACACAGTTAGCTGCGGTTCCAGCTTGCATATCATCTACAGTGTCTCCACAAAACCACATGCGGTTTTTATTGGCCTTATCTTGAACCCAATTGATTCCTAACGGAGAAGGTTTTTGAGCGGACACATCGTCTGCTGAAACAATATAATCTGGTGAAATTTTTAATTGCTTAACACCTGCCAATGCTTCAATTTTGGGACGACCTGTGATTATGGCTGTTGTATAATTTTTACTAAACAATTCTGGTGTAATTGAAGCTTCTAACAAATTGACTTCGTTACTCTTATACTTGTTGTAATACTCTTGAAATTTATTAACAACATTGGTTAACCAGACAGTGAAACCAGCAGACTCAATTAACCCTTTGGTCAAATCCCAATCATTATTAAACCCACCTTTTTCACGAAGTTCGGTGATTTTATCTACACTTACAGTGCT
Organism: uncultured Alcanivoracaceae bacterium; assembly: GCA_913061105.1. GTDB lineage: Bacteria > Pseudomonadota > Gammaproteobacteria > Xanthomonadales > Marinicellaceae > NORP309. The sequence continues at coordinate 22,463 of CAJXVJ010000007.1, forward strand.
TTTTGTGAAGTATTCAACTGTTTTGACGATACTGACATCATAAGATTGGCTGGTATCAATCAACACTCCATCCATGTCAAAACCCAATATTTCTGGTTGAAAGACTGTTTTTAATACACCCATCAATTGCTCAATGTTTTCAGGAATGGTGATGCGTACACAATTTGGCAAATCATTGACATGGGTTTTAATTTGTATGCCATTTTTTAATAGGAAGGACTTTAAAAGGGGTTTTATTTTTTTCTGAACCCTGAACAATAAAAAATTGCCTTTGCCATTATATACATCGACATCCATGGATTTTAAAAGGGCATAGATTTTATCTCTGTTATTGGCGATTTTTTGACAATAAGCCTCCATTTCTTGTGAGTTTTGCAAGGCTTTTTTCGCCAGTTGAAGACTGACTTGATTGACATTAAACGGCATGGCAAGCTTCTTAAAATTTTTGATTAATTCCGCATTTCCGATTAAATAACCAATTCTGGCACCCGCTAAACCATAAGCTTTTGAAAAAGTGCGCAACGAAATTACATTGTCATATTCTAGGGCATAATTTATCTCGCTGTTCTCAAGATAAAATTCAACATAGGCTTCATCCAAAAATACATTAGCGCCCTTTTTCTTAGCAGACTCAATTAAATCTATAAGGGTTGCTTCGGCCAAACATTCCCCAGTGGGATTATTGGGCCGTGTAATAATCAGCCATTGATTGGCTTTTAGTTTCTGCTTTATTTCTTTGGCATTGATATCAAGATTTTCCAATCCATTAACTTTAATATAATCTATGCCCCAAATACCCAATTGGTGTGTGTATTGGCTAAATGCTGGTGTGGGCAAAAGAATGGATTGTTCCTTTAATTTACACAATTTAAAAAGCAATTCAATCGATTCATCGCCACCATTGCTTAAAAACACATTTTCAGTTTTAGTCAGATACTTGTCGGCAATCAGCGCCTCTATTTTTTTTCTGTCTGGGTATTGCCACAAACATTGACTATCGATGTTAAACCCATCTAGCCATTTTGGGACAGAATCCGCCCTTTCATTGAAATCTAATTTTAAAGTCATATGGCTTTCCTAATGGGTATTTCTAAGATGTCAGTCGCACCAGCTTTTATCAATTGTGGAATTAACGCCTTGACTTGATTACGTTTGACAGCAGCCCTAACTGCGAAATCATTGCTTTGGTACAATTGTGAAACAGTTGGCGCTCGCATAGCAGGCAATAATTCAACAATTTTTTCCATGGCATTCTGTTTGCAGTTCATTTCCAATAACACCCGCTTTCTGCCGTTTAAAACCCCATTCATTAGGAGCAACATGTCATCAATAATGGCTTTTTTATCGGGATCATCTAGACACGATTGATTGGCAAAAAATTGGGTATTGCTGGTATAAACTGTATCGACAATTTTCAAGTGATTGGCTAAAATTGTGGTGCCTGTACTGGTGTTGTCTATAATCATATCGGCATCTTCGGGTGGAAAAACTTCTGTCGCACCGTACGAACGAATCAATTTATAATCAAAGCCTTGCTCATCTAAAAACTTTTTACTCAGTGTTTTGTATTCTGTTGCCACAATAATTTTACGTTTCTTTAAGTCTGCATAATCCCATTCATCTGGAATACAAGCCACAATCTCAACAGGATTAAAACCCAATGATTTTAGAATTTTCACATCGGCCTTTTGCTCTGCTATCCAATCCAACCCTGCAAACCCTATGTCATGTTGTTCTAACTCAACCAGTTTTGGAATGTTTTGCGACTTTAACAATTTTATTTCAAAAGTTGAATCCGAGCACAAAGGCCTATAATTGCGGTCATTACTCTGTAACGTCAACCCTATTTCTTCTAGTAAATTAACTATTTCTACTTGCAGTTTGCCTTTTGGAATGGCCATTTTGATTTTCATATTTGTTCTCTATTTAATAAATTATTTAAAAAAAAGCCCCGTAAATGTATTTAATTTAACGGGGCTTTGATATTTGTTTTTTTCTTTCAGGTACTATTCAAACATCACCGCCGTTTGTGATGATGTGAATGATGTCGAATTTGTTTGTTTGTATTATTCATAATTATTGTGAATTTAAAGTGAAAAAAAAGCCCCGTAGAGTTCAATCTGACGGGGCTTGTATTGTTTGTTTGTGTTTTTTAAATTTTTTCAATCACGCATTAAACAGCACCGTCCGATTTCGAATGGTGATGATGGTGCAAGTTGTTTAAAAAATTATTCATGGGTTTATATTAACGCCCTTAAATTTATTGTCAATTATTTTTTTAATTTATCTAATAATTTAATTTATGCAGAAAGCACAATAAAGACCAAGGTCTTAAACAATACTCCCACAGCGACACAAAGACACGGCGAATAAAAACGTACTTATAAAAAGCTATAAGGTGAGTTTGCACTTCTAAATGTCAGGACCTAAATGAAATTACGGCTACATCTTGAGATTGCCGCGTCGCGTTGCTCCTCGCAATGACTAAATATTCAATTAAAAACCTTTGCGAATTTTGCGTCTTCTTTGCGTTACGGTTTTGATTTTTTTCTTGATCTTAATTACACATTGTAAATTGCAAATTTATATTTCTCTATAGTCTTGTAAAATCTTACCAGAGTCTAATGCTTCTTGCTCGTGGCCTTTTTCACGCCAGGGTTCTTTTAGGGCTTCTTTGTACCAGGATTGCATCGAGTCTAAATTCAATATTCTATTGATGTATTGGTGAGATGTATCACTCAATTTCAGGTCAAATGTTTGTATTCTAAAAGCTACAGGTGAATAAAAGGCATCAACGGCGGTGAAAGTGTTGCCAGCCAAATAAGGTCCATTGAATTGATTTAAGCCTTGATTCCACAATTCATCTAAACGATCAATGTCTTTTTGTAAGCCTTCGGTTATCTTGCTTAATTGAACTCTTAATCCACAATTCATCGCACATTGATTACGAAGGTTAAAAAACCCAGAATGCATTTCAGCACTGGCACACCGTGCCCAAGTTCTGGCTTTTTTAGATTTAGGCCAAACATTTGGATGTGACTCTGCCAGATATTCTGCAATCGCTAATGAATCCCAAATAACTTCTTCCCCATCTAACAAACAGGGCACTAAACCATTGGGACTGAAATGCCTAAATTCCTGCCAATTGGACCCTGCTGAGAAAGCTTGTTTTTGTTCCTTAAAGTCAATGTTTAACTCTTTCATGAGTACCCAAGGGCGCAATGACCATGAGGAATAGTTTTTATTTGCAATATAAAGTTGTTTCATTTATTATTTTCCTGGTCCATTATTTAGGTACAAATAATATAGGCAATAGTCTATTTAATCAACTCCTAAATATTTATGCTGATGCCATTTTTTGTTTCAGCTTATAACCAATTATCATGGACTGAAAATCTACAATAATGTGTAAAACAATTGCCAACCACAATGAATCAGTAAGTACATAGGTTGCAGAAAATAGGATGCCAAGTACAAAAGTCATTATCGCATTTTTTAACTTGGTACCCGCATGGCCCAATCCAAAAATGACATTGGTTAAAAAAAAGGCGGCATAAACTGGCATGTATTTTTGTAATTGCCAATATAAAAATCCACGGAAAATAATTTCTTCGCACACACCTGCAATAACAGAGACAACGACTGATGCGTTGTATTGGTTTTTGTTCTCAGGCATCAAGTACAAGACATCTTTATAACCGGCCTTTAATTTTTCAAGCCTTTCATCACTGATGTTGATTTTTGTAATTATAATGTAGGCGGTAAAACAGACAGCAATCAATGCCAACACATACCAAACATTAAAAACAAAGGACAATCCTATGGTGGACATTGGTGTTGAATTAATCAACATTGAAGCGATGACCAGTCCACACATTGATAACAAAATTATGCCAGTTGATTGAAAAACCTTATCGAGTATTTCAGGGTTTTGAATAATATAGAGGCGCGCTTTTTTGCCAGTAATTAAAGCATAAAGTGGGAACAAAAACCCAACGATGGTAGCAACGATTATGTGTGTGTATTGCATGATAAACTCCAATTGATTTTTTCTATAGGATTATTTTATCATTGCAAAATTCATAAATGAATGACGAATCTTACTGTATTGATTGAATGGGTTTTAAAGAGTTTGTAATTAAACTCTCTGTTATCACCATTAACTGCAATCAATTCTGCCTAGCAGTTAATGGTCTAATCAGATTTGACTTAATTACAATCTTTCTATGATGGCATCGGTAAACTCTTGGGTCTTGGACGAACCACCTAAGTCGCCGGTTAAACAGTCTTTGTCGTTTAATACGCCTCGAATGGCAGTACGTATTTTAACCGCCTTATCTGCCATGTCTAAATGCTCAAGCATTAATGCTGAGGCCAAAACCAGCGCCGTTGGATTGGCTATTTTTTTACCCGCAATATCAGGTGCTGAACCATGAACTGCTTCAAAAATGGCTGAATCTTCACCAATATTGGCGCCAGGTGCCATGCCCAGTCCACCGATAAGACCTGCACACAAATCTGAAATAATGTCACCGAATAAGTTAGTAGTTACAATGATATCAAACTGTTGTGGGTTCATCACCAATTGCATGCAAGTGTTATCTACAATTAAGCTGTTGAATTCTATGCTTGGATATTCTTTGGCAATTTCTTCTGCCACTTCAAGAAATAATCCAGATACTGTTTTCATAATATTGGCTTTATGCACAGCTGTGACTTTTTTACGATTGGCCTTAATCGCCGTGTCAAAGGCATAACGGATAATTTTTTCACAGGCTTCACGGGTGATTACAATCTCTGCTTTAGCAACAGTACGGTCTTCGTTAATAAACTGCCCTTCTTGACGGTAGGCACCTTCTGTGTTTTCTCTTACAGTAATGATATCAATGTCTTCAAATTTTGATTTTGTACCAGGGAAAGTAATCGCAGGTCGTAAATTGGCATACAGTTTAAAGTGTCTGCGCAATGCCACATTAATTGAGCTAAATCCTTTACCAATTGGTGTGGTTAAAGGTCCTTTTAAACATATTTTGTTTTTAGCAATGGTTGCCAAAGTTTCTTCTGGTAATAAATTCCCATGTTTTTCATAAGCCATTAATCCGGCATCAACGTGTTCATATTCAAATTCTGCACCCACAGCATCTAACACACGAAGTGTTGCATCCATAATCTCCGGCCCTATGCCGTCGCCATTAATAATTGTTATTTTATTATTCATATTTGTCTGTCTGTTGTAAAATCGGCTGTTATTATACAATCTTATAAGATACAGAACGAAGAATGATTAAAAAAATAGTTGCAATAACTTCATCACGGGCCGATTACAGCCATTTGTATTGGCCATTAAAACTACTTGAAAAGGAAAAATCCATAGAATTGACCATTCTCTGTTTCGGGCCACACATGTCTCCTGAATATGGTGAAACGTGGCAACAAATCATCAAAGACGGTTTTAAAAATGTCAAAACATGTGAGTGTTTGCTCTCATCAGACACAGATGTAGGCATGGCAAAATCATTGGGACTCGCCATTCTAGGTTTAACTGATATTCTGGCAGATATTCGGCCCGACTTAATGTTGATTATTGCCGACAGGTATGAAATGTTGGCACCGGCAAATGTGGCATTAACCATGCGCATTCCTATTGCCCATATCGAAGGTGGTGATGTTTCAGAAGGAGCCATTGATGATGCGGTTCGCAATGCCTTAACAAAAATGAGCCACATACACTTTACCCCTACAGAGTTATCAAAAAATAGAGTATTGGCCATGGGTGAAGAGCCATGGCGTGTTCATTTAAGCGGTGCTCCATCGCTGGACCACCTTCGCAGAAGCAGCATCCCAACTAAAGATGAAATCAATCAATCTTTCAATATAAAAACAGATGACAATTTGATCGTTGTGGCTTATCACCCAGTGACTATGTATGAAGATTCGACCAAGGAGCAACACGAATTATTTGCTGCTTTAAGCGAATGCAATGGCAACATTGTTTTTTGCTTTCCCAATGCCGATGCTGGATCGCATAAAATCATGCAGGAAGTCGAAGCATTTTGCACAAAACATAGCAATGCACAGATGCACACCAATTTGCCGGCACAAACCTACTGGGGATTATTGCAACAAGCCGATGTCATGATTGGCAATTCATCCAGTGGAATCATGGAAACACCTTCTTTAAAACTCCCTACCATTAACATTGGAATTCGTCAAAAAGGCCGCGAACAGGCCGCCAATATTATTGACGTTAAGCCCAATAGTCAAAACATAAAAGAGGCCATTGATTTGGCTTTAACTGATGACTTTAATAATGGTTTATCCGATCTGATTAACCCATATGGAAATGGCCATGCCGCTGAAATCATAGTCAAAACTTTAACGCAACTTGAAATAAATAATGACTTATTATTTAAGCAAAATATTTTATGAAAAAGTATCCGTTAGCCAAGCCAGATATTCAAGATTCTGATATTTTAGCAGTCACTCAAGTTCTTAAGACACAACACTTATCACGTGGGCCAGTAGTTAGGCAGTTTGAAGAAGAATTTTGCCGGGTTGTTCAATGCCAATTTGCCAGTGCAACCAGTTCTGGAACAGCTGGATTGATTATGGCTTTACAAGCATTGAATGTTAAAGCTGGGGATGAGGTCATCACAGTATCATTCACCGTACCAGCTACAGTTAATAGTATTTTGTCCATCGGCGCTACACCTATAATGGTGGATATTGATAAAGAAACTTTGGGCATGTGTCCAATGGCTTTAAAAGCAGCGATTACTGATAAAACCAAAGCCATTATTGTAGTTCATGCGTTTGGTAAGGCTGCTAAAATTGAAGAACTCATAAAAATTGCCCATAGCAACAACATTAAAGTCATTGAAGATGCCTGCGAAGCCATTGGTAACACCCTTCATAACAAACCATTGGGCAGTTATGCCGATATTGGCGTGTTTGCGTTTTACCCCAATAAGCAAATCACTTCTGGTGAAGGTGGTATGTTGGTCACCAATAACCGTGATTACTATGATGCCTTTGAATTACTTAAGAACCATGGCAGAAGCATGAATGGTGACCTTTATGATCAAATAAGTTTTGGTTGGAATTTTCGCCTCAGTGACATCAATGCTGCTTTGGGTTTATCTCAATTAAAACGCCTGAAAAACATTATTGAAAAGCGCCAAAATATAGCCAAAAAATACCAAGTATTATTAGCCGATAATAGCTCAATTTGCTGCCCAATATTTAATGTAGAAGAAATCGATTCAGCCTGGTTTGTTTACGTTGTTAGACTGAAAGAACATGACAGAGACGAGGTTATGAATGAATTAAATAAACAGCAAATACAATGCGGAAGGTATTTTGCTCCGGTCCATTTACAACCTTTTTATCGCTTAAAATATCCAAATTTGTCGCTAATTAATACTGAAAAAATAGCCAGTCAGTGCTTGGCTTTGCCCTTTTATCTGCAATTATCCGACCAGGACATTGATTTTATTTGTCATAATTTGTTAAAAACTAACATTTAAGGGCTGTGTTTTGTTAAAATGTCGTTAACTTTAACGCTAAAATTATCCACAATATGAAAATTACAACTAAAAAACTCATTTTAACTTCTACACTTGCTTCAATCTTGGCAAATGCTAGCACCGAGGACGATGTCCAACCAACTGATCAAATTAACTTTGCTTATACCGGGGATCAAACAAGATTGGGTATTGGTGTAAATGAAGAAGGTGAAATAATTGGCGATATTCTCAAATCATTTAACACCACTTATCGTTCAAATTGGATGGCCCAAGGCTGGGCTTCAGATGGTGGCGGTGGAGTTGAGTTGGATTATCACTGGATTTCTGGTGCTGAGTCAGAATTAGATCTGATAGAAAATAGTGATAAGCTAAAAGTTAATAAACTATTTTTTGCAGTCGATCAAAACCATGCACATCACCGTAAAATGACATTTGGTGGCGGCAGAGAAGTCAATGATAGATTCTGGAGCATCAATGCCAGCAGAGCAATTTCTGGAGAAAAATTGGTCAATGTATCATCCGAATTTGATTTCAATGTATTAACTGGAACAATTAATGGAATGGACTATATTCAAGATCAAACCATTGAAACAATTACCAGCACTTTTGAAGCTCCATACGAATGGGGAGTTGGTGGTAGGTTAGGTAAGTTCTATGAAGAAAACTTAATTCGTCTTACTGGAGGGGTTGACTATGAAGATGGTGATTTCGATTCGGCTCAAATGTCAGCCAGCGTTGAATTAGAAAAATATTTTACCAACACTGGTCATTCTTTAGCTTTAAGTGTGAGACAGCTACACAAGAGTGGAGATTTTGAAACTGATAAAAATGATACCCGTGCCTACCTTATGTGGCGTTATGACTTTGGTACCACATATAAACCAACAGAGAAATTTGAAGAAGTTAAAGTAGTCGATGAAGATGCATTAGCACGGTTAAAAGAACAACGTAAAGTTGTGATCCAAAATGAAATCGACTTGTCATCGATGGCATTTTTTAACCTAGATTCATCAGACTTAAGAGATGACACCATCAGCGCACTTAAAGATGTTGCTACACAAATCAAACAACAAAAATTAGGTTCTAAAATTAACATTATTGGGCATACTTGTTCAATAGGCACAGACCAATACAACCAAAAACTTTCTGATAGAAGGGCCAAAGCCGCATTGGATTACTTTGTCTCACAAGGCATCGATGCTGAAATCATCATGTCATCAGGTAAAGGTGAAAGTGAGCCTGCTTTTGACAATAGCAACCCAGCAGAACAGCCTAAAAACAGACGTGTGACTGTTAGCTTTTTAAGCATCGAGACTAATTATAAGGAAGCAGAAATTCCAGCCGAAGATGTACCAGTCAAATGGGTTAAACAACCTGTTAAGATTGCACCATCTTGGTTATCAAGAGCCCTAAACAATCCTGCCAAACATAAACGTACTGTTGATGTGTACAAATACGAAGAAACAGAACAAGTAGAAACATTGGGTGACATTGTATTCATTAACCAGCCACCTGTTGCAGGCAACGATGAGATTACAATATTAAGAAATTCATCGGCCACTCTCATTGACGTATTAAACAATGATTCTGATGCTGATAATGACAAATTAAGCATTACTGATGTGGCCCAACCAGCCAATGGTACAGTCATCAACAATGGTACATCATTAACTTATACTCCAAACACAGGTTTCATTGGCGTTGACATGTTTGTCTATACAATCGATGATGGTAATGGTGAATCAACCAGTGCCCAAGTGAGTGTTACAGTATTAAACAATGCGCCCAATGCTGTCGATGATACAGCAACAGCAAATGGGTCTGAAGCTTTGGTCATTGATGTGTTAAGCAATGATTCTGATAGTGATGGTGATTCGCTTATTGTTAAACTAGTGACTCAACCCAGTCATGGTACTTCGGTAAATAATGGGGATGGAACTGTGACGTATCAAGCCACTGATGGTTACGTGGGTCCTGATAGTTTCACCTATACAGTTTCTGATGCTGATGGCGATCAAAGTACTGCCACTGTTAATATTAACGTGATGCCTAGTAATGCAGCTCCAGTGGCTGTTGATGACTTGTTTTTTGTAAGCTACAATGGCGCATTAAACTTTAACCCTTTATCGAATGATAGTGATCCTGATGGTGATGTTTTATCAGTAGAATCTGTAGATACTTCAACATTACTAGGAACCTTAACAGTCAATAGTGATGGATCAATGTACTATCAAGCTCCTATTGGGTTTGCTGGCGAAGATGCATTTACCTATACGGTTAGCGATGGCAAAGGTGGTACAGCAATAGCTACTGTCATCATGTGTGTGGCGGATTAACTCTTAGCGTTATATGCCAGATAGATTTGAAAAAATAAGAAATAAGTACATAAAGACTTTTGTTGAAAAACAAAATGAAATAAAAACCGCATGGGACAATAAGGACATTGCCCATGTACATGATTTAATGCACAAGCTAACTGGATCCAGTGGTGGTTATGGCTTTGATGAATTGTACGAGTTAACCCAACAAGGCATGCTCCTTACGACAAACAATCAAGTATCCAACCTAGTCGAAATGCAGCAATGTTTAAAGAAAATATATTCCACTTTGCAAGAAAACTATGACTCGATTTTTATCGATGAAAAAATCTAATCTTAAGCACTCTAGAGCTTGATCTAGATTTTAAGAACAATTCAATTAATCCCATCTATTCAAAATCATTTTCAAAAATGACATCAGAAAAATACGGAATCGCAAAATAATCCATGCTGGCTGCCATCACATCATTTCTCATGGTTTCAGGGTAGATTGTTTCGAATGGGAAACCCAGATGAATCACCTGATAAGTCCCTGTATCGACATAAGTACAGGCGGACTGTGCACCCAAATAAGTCATACAAGATTGAGCGCTTAATGTTGGACCAATCACATCAGGAAATTCTACTTGGTAGGTTCCATGAGTTCCATCATCAAAGTTGATTGGCCCTAAATCTGAAAACAGTGAACCTTGCACGCCATCGGCCTGGAAAACACCCGCATCATCTGCAATATATTGACTCATCAAAACTGTATTATAAAAATTCTGATCACTAACAGAACCCAAATGATCAAGATCCCAGGCAATTTCAGCTCCACTAATAAAAAGTTTGCCTCCATTATTCAAGAAATTTTGTAGCTGGCTTTGTTCTGCCGCGTTTAGTGTCATCCCTGCACTGGATTCTTCACCGAGTATCCAAATAACTGCTTGGTGAGAATTAACATCTAGATTAAACAAACCATCTTCAACCAATTCATTGGAAATTGAATCAAACCCAACCCCAGAGTCATCTACTGCATCACCATGCTGTATGGCATAGTCAAATGTATTCATTTCATTCAGAAACATACGATCGACAAAACCGCCAATATCAGGCATATTCATATAAACCAATTGGCCACTGGTTAAGCGATCAAAGCCATTGACAATTAAAACCCGAGATTCATTATTATAAGTTGTACGAGACCCCAAGGTTTCACTGGCCAAAGACAAGCCTCCTTGGTTTTTGGCCCGCACTTTTATATAGTAAACTTTGCCCAATTCAAGATTGTTGTAGTCATAAAACAAATCTGTCGTTTCTACGCCATTATCAAAATTGTAACCATCAGTAGATCTGTACACAACATATGAAGTGGCGGCATCGCCCACAACATTGCTACCATCTGTTAAGGGCGCTTGCCACGAAACATGCAATGTATCGCTTTGAGTAGATTCAACTTTAATGTGAGTTGGAGGTTCAGGTAATAAAAATGTACTTAAAGTATCTCGATTGGCGAAATATTTAACAATGCCTTGATAAACAGCACGCGCTGCCAATTTACGAAAGCCAGGGTGCCTCAAGGCATCAGCATCAGCTAAAGTATCATGAAAAGCCATCTCAATGAGTACTGATGGCATTTCATCGTTATTGCTGGGATTAACTTCACCAAAATAGGCCGATCGATAACCCCTGTCTTGCCAATCACTTTGCCAATCTCCTCGTATATCGTTGATGAGTTCATCATGAATAGCTGCTTGCAGTGCTGCAGATCCAGCTGTGGCCATGGTGTCATCAAATGTGCCATCGGGTGGGTTGGATGAATATATATAACTGCTAGTGCCTCGGGCCGTACCATTTGCTGCATTTGAATGCCATGAGACATAAACAGAATCTTCAAATGAAAAATGTTCCCAAGCAGCAAATTTTGAGCGGGCACCGACATCTCCACTGGCATAAACCGATGAAGATGCACCTTGAAATTGAACATAGGGCCGTGCGCCCTCTTCCCATCGTGGATGTGTGCTAATTTCATCGGTATGGTAGTTTCCATATATGTCACCCATCCCACCTCCAATTCGAACGGCATCGGCTGAAACAGTGGTGCCTGATTCAGATGATTTATTGGTCAGGGCAATAAAATCATCACTGCCTGCTTTGAAATAATATTGCCCGATATTGTTCCAAACATAGCGGTGAATTTCTTGATCAACCAATACTTCTGTCTCTATTCCACCATGTGAGACAATGTACTGAGCGTCTGTTGGTCGGTCTCCAACACCGGAATACGAGACATAAACATGGTAATAGCCATCCGCTGGAATGACAGGTCTCCAAACGGCTCTGGCAGTTTCTGAACTGGCTGTAGTTATCAATCTATCACTGCCGCCATTGTCTCTAAATGGATCATTGGTCGGTCCATATGGAGCTTGAAAATTTTTAAACCCGTTAGCCCCTGAATCAGAAAACAAATTTGTAGGACCTTGTTCTTCATAAATACCATTATTGGGGGTAGAATTGCCATCTTGATCATCGACGATCACCATATTATGATTCATGTCGCGCTCACGCAAGGTGAAAACCTTTGCACCAGCATTGTTTAAATATTCCAACAAATACTGGTTTATGGCTTCTGAATTAACAAAATCTTCAACAATATCATGGGTAATGCCACGTTGTGTTGACCATTTTCGAGAATCGTTATAATCAATCCAACCATGTGCTTGAGAAATAAATAAGACCTTACCTGATAATGGTCCTTGGTTAAAACCGTTAACCTTTAATTTTTTTTCGACTTTAGATAAACGTGCTTCTTGATCTGGTTCTTTAATTGGTACTTTATCTATTTTTAAAAAATTTGACAGCGCCGTGTATTTTCCATCAATCAAAACAGCGAAATGTATCTTTTTTGATTCAGGTGAAATTTGATCAATATTGACATCAATAATGCGGCTAATTTTTTCTAAAAATTCTTCATTTATATTTTTGTGAACAAATGCTGTTGGCAAATCCAATTGAATAACGATGTCTTGTGATTGCTTAATGACATTGATTACCTTTGCAGTATCAGGAAACAATACGTCTCCATTAAACAATTCATTGGGAAATAAAATATTTTGAATGTTGCTGGTTAAACTGGCACCATCTCTCGTCTCAACTTGTAGCATTTGGTTGTTCTTATAAATCGTCAGGTTCTCAGCTTGCACACATTGCACCGTGCCAAGAAAAATAAAAAACAACAAATACTTACGCATACATCGATTCCAATAATATTAAATTTACCCGACAAATATAACACAAAACATCAGATCCAGACACTTTAGAGGGCTATTCATGCTAATGTATAATCAACCAAAGATATATCAACCTTTGGAATTTTGTTTGTCTTTACAAATGTTTACACCCAATTTTATACAAATCTTATACAATAAAGAAAATCCACCAGTATCAATAAGGAAACTGACATGAAAAAATTTATTCTCTTACAATTATTAATCGCCATATTTGTCTCAGGTTGTGCAACTTCACCAATGGGCAGAAAACAATTCATATTAGTTGACGACAAACAAATGGTTGAAATGGGCGTTGCCTCTTTTCAAAAAATGAAGACATCTGCCAAGATTTCAAAAGATCGACAAGACAATAAATATGTATCCTGTGTTGCCAATGCCATTATTAATGAATTACCAGATAAATGGAAATCGCAAGCTTGGGAAGTGGTGGTATTTGATGACGACAGTGCCAATGCATTTGCTTTACCTGGTGGTAAAATAGGTGTTCATACAGGATTGTTAAATGTGGCCAAAAATCAAAACCAACTGGCAACTGTAATGGGGCATGAAGTCGCCCATGTTTTATCTAATCATGGAGCCGAGCGCGTATCACAACAAATGGGACTAGAAATGGCCATACAAACAACGCAAGCCATAAGCCAAAACCAAATGGAGAATCAAGGCAATCAAAAGATGTTAATGTCGGCCTTGGGGCTGGGTGCGCAATTTGGTGTTTTGTTGCCTTTTAGTCGAAAACATGAAAGTGAAGCCGACATATTTGGATTAAACTTAATGGCAAAGGCTGGATTTGATCCAAGACAAAGTGTTAATCTTTGGCAAAACATGGCCGCCGCCAACAGTGGCCAACGCACACCACCGTTTATGTCGACTCACCCAGACCCAGAAAAAAGGATCATAAAATTATCCGAGTACATGCCAACAGCCCTTGGGTATCAACAACAAGCGCATGCCAGTGGTAAAAAACCTAACTGTCGTTAAAACAAACATGTATACGAAAAAAAACCGCATTAAGCGGTTTTTTTTCAATCATTGATTCGAATTACTTCGCAGTTAATTGAATGTTTTCGCGGTTCTTTTCAACCGTTTTTAGGCCAATTCCCTTGACTTCCGTTAAGCTTTCGATGGTTTTAAAATCACCATTGGCTTGACGGTATTCAATGATAGCTTGGGCTTTTTTCAGACCCACTCCCTTTAGCTCTTCAGCTATGGCTGCCGCATCGGCAGTGTTTACATTGACGGCAAACAATGATTGACTGAATAATACCTGTCTCTTATACACATCTCCGAGCCCACGAGA
>CAJXVJ010000008.1 GCA_913061105.1 uncultured Alcanivoracaceae bacterium
TCTACACAGAGTAGATCGTCGGCAGCGTCAGATGTGTATAAGAGACAGCGATTTAGTTTTGTTTATGATAAATCTAATAATACTTTAAATGCTTCACATCCACAGTTACAGGGAATGGCAGATGTTATAGGCAATGATCAAAGAGATTTTATGCAGCATGAAGGCATGTTGTTTCAAATCAGCCAAAACTACGACATTTTATTTGGTGCCTTTATACACAAAACCAATCGAGGACAAGCCTCAGGTGGATTACGTTATTGGCAATATGCAAGCATGCAAGATTTTATTTTCGATGGCATCAGATTATCTAAAGGCATGACGCGTAAAAATGCTTTGGCCAATTTATGGTGGGGTGGTGGCAAAGGCATCATGGTCCATAATCCTGATTATGATAAATCGGATGTCAAAATGCGTGAGTCTATTTATAAAGATTACGGTAGATTTATCACATCAATTAATGGTTGTTACATCACAGCTGAAGATGTTGGCACAAATGAACAAGACATGGGTAATATTTTTACCCAGACACGATTCACTACCTGTATACCTGCCAGCGTAGGAGGCAGCGGTAATCCATCATCTGCAACCGCATTGGGTGTGGTTTTGGGCATGGAAGCTGCATTGGCTTTTGTGGAAAAGGGTACTATCGAAGGCAAAACCATTGCCATTCAAGGCATGGGCCATGTGGCTGAACCAATGATGGGTTATTTGTTTGAACGCAATGTAGGCAAAATCATAGCAGCAGATATTAATAAAAGTTTGATTGAAAAAGTTCAGCAAAAATACAAAGATAAAAACCTAGAAACTCGATTGGTTGAAATCACCGATAATTCTATCTTATTTGAAGAGTGCGATATCCTAGCACCTTGTGCAGTAGGCGCCATTTTAAACGATAAAACAATTCCAAAAATACAAGCAAAAATCATATGTGGAGCAGCCAACAACCAATTGGCCAATTCTCAAACTGATGCAAAAAACATACAAGACAGAGGAATGACCTATGTACCTGATTTTTTGGTGAACCGCATGGGAATTGTCAATTGTGCAGATGAACAAGCCGGATATGTAGATAATGATCCGATGTTTTATAGGCACTTAGACAAAGAATACGAGTTTGGTGTTTATCAAACGGCATTGCGAGTGCTTAAGCAATCTTCCAAAACACAAGAAACTTCAGCACAAGTGGCAATCAAAGTAGCTGATGAATTGTCCCAAGAAATTAATCCTGTATATGGACACCGTGGTGAAAAGATCATCCACTCACTGGTCAAGAATAATTGGGTTAATTCTTAATTATAATACAAAATGATATAGGTTTTAATGTAAAACTAATTTTACATTTTTATCTTTGTTATCTTCGTTAGAAAAACCTATTTCTGCAGTTACAGACTTACTTTGTATCCAATCACATTAATATAAATCAAATAAAATAAAAAACTATTCTTGACAAATACATAAGTACTTATATAATTACTAATATTAAATAATATTTTAAATAACATAATGGAAAAGCTAGATTATTTTGATGAATTAGGTGAAGTGGCTTTGGGCAGTCGTTTGAAGCGCTTAAGCGACAGGATCATGAGTGAAGCTTTAAATGTATACAAACACATGGGTCAAGACATTCAACCAAAATGGTTTACACTCATGTCATTGTTGTATGAGAAAAAATCTGTATCTATAGTAGAAGCATCAGATTTGTTGGGTTTGTCACAGCCTTGTATTAGTCAATTTAGTAAAGAGTTAATAAAGAATAATTTGGTAAAAGCCAGTCCAGATGCCAATGATTTAAGAAGAAAAATACTGTCATTGACTCCAAAAGGAAGAAAAAAATATAAAAACATGGAACCTGTGCGTAATGCAGTAAAGTTGGCAGCCATATCTTTGTGTGAAGAAGTGGAACACGATTTCTATCAATCAATAAAACAGTTTGAAAAAGCCTTATCAAAAAAAACTCTGTACCAAAGAACATTGGAGAAATACCATGACTAATAAGAATCTAGATGTTGAAATTGTTAAATTTAAACCAGAATTGGCCAAATATTTTTACAGCATAAATGCCCAATGGGTGAATAATATGTTTGTCATGGAAGACATTGATGAAAAGATATTATCTAATCCTCAAAAACATATCATTGATAAAGGCGGGCAAGTTTGGTTTGCCATTAACAAAGAATTAGGTGTTATTGGAACTTGTGCGGTAAAAAATGCTGGCAATAAATGGTATGAATTAACCAAAATGGGTGTGTTGGAAAATGCACGCGGTTTAAAAGCAGGAGAAATACTGTTAAAACAAGTGATTGCAGACTGCAATAAAATTGAGATGGACACGTTATTTTTGTTGACCAATAAAATATGCGAAGCGGCCATACATCTTTATGAAAAAAATGGATTTGTCCATGACAAAGACATTAAGAAAAAATTTGAAGGTATCTATCAACGCAGCAATGTGTACATGAAATATATTACCCAAACCCTGATATAGAGAATACGGTGTTAGCACAAGCCCTTAAGGCACCTAGAAAACTCAAAAAAAGCTTAATCACCAGGGGCGAATATTTATATTTATATTTTCAGCTAATAAATATTCGACCTAGGTGATCACAGTTTTTTTGACTTTCCTATGCACATCAATTACTTGCACTACCAAACGCATTTCTATATCGGGATTTGGGTATTATAAAACATAGTTGTTAAGTTTTCGGTAGCAGTTTTATAAGCATGATATAGAATAGATGGATGAATACTCAATTATCATTTAAACAAAAATACGATGCCATAGGAAATCAAGATACACAATATGAAGGTGTCTTTATTACAGCAGTAAAAACCACCGGTATTTTCTGTAGGCCATCTTGTCGCGCCAGGAAGCCGAAACAGGAAAATGTGGACTTTTATGATACTGTCCAACAAGCCATGCAAAATGGATTTAGGCCGTGTAAAATGTGTAAGCCCATGCAAAAAATGGATGTTACACCACCTTATATTCAAGATATCATAAAAGCTTTACATGAAAATCCCTATTTGCGATTAAAAGACCAAGATATAAAAACAAAAGGGTATGAGCCAAGCCACATAAGACGTTGGTTTAAAAAACACCACAATATGACGTTTCAAAGTTACCAAAGATTGCTGCGAATCAATGCAGCCTATACAAGTATAAACAAAGGTGAGTCCATAACAAATTCAGCCTTTGATAGTGGTTTTGATTCACTCAGTGGCTTTAATGACAGTTATAAATCTATATTTGGTGACAGTGCCAGTCAAACGAAAGACAAGGCAATCATTAATATTGTGCGTTTCACTACTCCACTTGGGCCAATGTTTGCCTGTGCCAGTAAACAAGGCGTGTGCTTATTGGATTTTACCGATAGAAAAATCCTTGAAGATGAATTTAATGATTTGTGTAAAAGACTCAATGCTGTAATACTTCCTGGCACAAATTCTCATTTGGATTTGGTTCAAACACAAATGGCAGAATATTTTGCAGGTTCAAGGAAATCTTTTAGTGTGCCATTGCATTATCCAAGTACTAATTTTAGAGAGTCCGTATGGACAGAATTACAAAATATACCCTATGCTCAAACCCGATCCTATAAGCAACAAGCCGAAGCACTAGGAAACCCGAAAGCAGTGCGTGCAGTAGCCGCGGCAAACGGCCAAAATCGCATCAGTATAATTATTCCATGCCACCGTGTCATAGGCTCAAATGGTAGCCTAACAGGTTATGCAGGGGGATTACACCGAAAAAAATGGTTGTTGGATTTTGAGAAAAGCCACATTTAAGACCTATTAAGCTAATTCTAATATTTGATCTTGAAATACATTTTCATTTTCAGGATTAAACCAAGCCAATTCATTGGCCAATTTTGCTACTTCACCTATGACTATTAATGCTGGTGATTTAATCTTGTTTTGATCGATTAAGTCAGATAATTCATTTAAGTTTCCACTGATGACTCTTTGATTGTGACAGGTTCCATTTTCAATGATTGCAACAGGAGTGATTTTTGATAGGCCATTTGATATCAGGTTTTTACTCAGATATTGCGATTTCATTAAGCCCATGTACACAACCAAGGTTTGTTTTTCTTTGGCCAATGATGACCAATCAAGGGTATCTATCGAATCTTTACAATGCGCTGTGACAAATACTGTGCTTTGTGCAAAATCTCTGTGGGTTAAGGGAATGCCTGCATAAGAGGTACATCCTATGGCCGCTGTAATACCAGGAACAATTTGGTATTTTACTCGCGCTTTCTTAAGGGCTTGGATTTCTTCTCCTCCTCTGCCAAATACAAAGGGATCTCCACCTTTTAGCCTACAAACGCGTTTGCCTTGTTGTGCATGGTCAATTAACAACTGGTTTGTGTCTTTTTGTTCAACACTGTGATGGCCCATTGATTTTCCAACATTAATGAGTTCTGCATCGCGTCTGACCAACTCCAATATTTCGGAAGATATTAATCGATCATGAAACACCACATCGGCTTCTTGCATCACTCTCAAAGCTTTGATTGTTAATAATTCAGGATCTCCCGGTCCAGCACCGACAAGAAATACCTCTCCTTCATTGTTAGATTCAGGTAATAATTTATTTATTAGTTCATGACTATTGGGCTGTAAACCTGTGTCCATGATTCGTGAGCTGATGGATGAATTGAATAATTGTTCCCAGAATTTTTTTCTTTGTAGCAGTGTTGGTAAAATGTGTTTAACCGAGTCTCTTAATCCGGATGCAAATTTTGCCAGAATTCCGATATTATGTGGAATGGCTTTTTCTATTTTTTCTCTGATTTTTCTGGCCAAAACAGGCGCTGATCCGCTACTTGATATGGAAACAATAATTGGGTCACGATTAACAATGGCAGGAGATATATAAGTGCACAATTGTTTGTTATCGACTGTATTGATTAAAATATTATTTAGTTGAGCTACTTTGTATATGTGGTGTGACAATTTGTCATTATCAGTAGCTGAAATTATTAATCTAAAACTACTGAGATTGCTATATTGCAAATAATAAAAGATTTCTTTGTGTATGGTTGTGATATTACCATCTAGATTCTTGATGCTTTCATTTATCCTTTGAGCCACGCAAAAGACTTGGGCGCCTGCTTTTAATAGCATTTGAATTTTTCTATATGCCACAGGGCCACCACCAAATACAAGGCATTTTTTATTTTTTAAATCAATGTTTATTGGCAAATATTCCATTGTTATTCTCTATTATTAATTAAGGCCTAACTATAATTTTAATCACTGTACTTATGAAATAATTAATAAATCTGACAATATAACAAAAAGTTATTGGACGTATAGACGTCTATACTTGCAATAATAATTATCATCTATTACTATTCAGATGAAATATTGAGAAGATACCATGAAATTACAACAATTGAGATTTTTTAATGCCATTTGTCAGCACGGCTTAAATGTCACTGCAGCAGCCAGTGCTTTGTTCACGTCACAACCTGGAGTAAGCAGACAAATGCGTTTATTTGAAGATGAGTTAGGATTGTCTTTGTTTGTCAGAGCGGGCAAAACACTGATATCATTGACACCTGCAGGCGAAGAAATTCTCAAACGTTGCCAAAAGGTATTAAAAGAAATTGATAATATTAAAGCCATCTCTCAAGATTTAACCAAAGTCACTCAGGGTGTTTTAAATATTTCAACCACACACACACAAGCCAAATACGTGTTACCACCGATTATCAAAAAATTTCACGCGCGTTTTCCAGATGTGAAGGTTAATTTACATCAAAGCACCTCTTTAAAAAACATTAAATCAACCATAGCGGGTGAATCTGATTTCACCATAGCCTCGGGTGATGATGAATATTGTAAAGGGTTGGTTAAGTTAGATTGTTTTAAATGGCAAAGGTTGATTGTTGTTCCTAAAAACCATCCATTGGCCAATAAAAAGGAAGTGACAATCAATCAATTAACGCAATATCCTTTGGTAGTTTATGTCTATGATGATCAAGACAATTCATCTTTAGTCAAAACATTTAGAAATGCAGGAGTTGAATTCAAAATTGTTTTTACTGCACGTGATTCTGACATCATAAAAACTTATGTTCGTTCGGAAATGGGGGTAGGCATCATTGCCAGCATGGCCTATGATGAAAAAATTGACAATGATTTAGTGGCCATAGAAACTAAGGAAATATTACCATTGTGTGCGACCTGGATTGCGTTTCACCCCAGTTTGTTTTTGAGGAAATTCATGAAAGAGTTTATTGGTTTATTTGCGCCCCATGTAAGCAATGAACAAATAGAGGAATCGGTTAACAAAGAAAATGAAAGAATTGATCCACAAAAATCGACTTACCCTATTCATGCCATGTGGCAAATATAATATTGGTACTAATCATGAATACCACATTCGCGTTTTAATCCAAAAAAGCGTGTGTCTTCAATATTCATATCACCACTTAAGGGTTTTGAAGTGTGTGTGTCTCCAATGGAAACATAGCCCTTTTCCCACAATGGGTGATACGGCAGTTTGTGTTTTTTAAGATACTTAAAGATATCTTTGTCATTCCAATCAATGATGGGGTGAATTTTAATGCGATTATTTCTGTACTCAATTACTTTTTTATGTTTTCTTGATTCAGACTGTGTGTTTCTGATACCAGAAAACCAAGCATTGACACTTAATTCATTTAAAGCATTATTGAGCGGTGTTACTTTCATAATATTATTGAATTTATCAATTCCAGTTAGACCTTGTGACCACAATTCTCCGTACCTAGATTCAAACCATGCTGGTGATAATTGGCTTTTATAAACTTTTAGATTTAACTTTAAACTCTCACAGAGCTGGTCAATAAATTGATAGGTTTCTGGAAACAAATAACCAGTATCAATAAGTATGACTGGGATGTCTTGGTATTGTTGGGTTAAAAGGTGTAAACACACTGCCGATTGTGCACCAAAACTTGAGGTCAAAGCAAACGGACCATTGATATGCTTAAGAGCATATTCAATGCGGGTTTGAGCACTGCTATGGGTTAAATGGTTTTGCAAAAATAACAATGATTCATTGTCATGGATTTTAATGGTCATGTTTGTATCTCTAACTGTAGTTGGTGAACTTGTGACCCGTGAGTTATTGGTTTGACATATTGTTTACGAATAACAAAATCACCAAAATATTCATTGTCTAATGCATTTAAGCCATAATCTTTGAAAATAATATCCAATTCATTGAGTATTGATTGTTCATTAATGTTTTCTTTGTACAAATGGTTTAATCGGTTGCCAATAAAGCTGCCGCCTAAATAAAGATTGTATTTGCCAGGTCCTTTGCCGACAAAACCAATTTCGGCCACAAAAGGTCTAGCACAACCATTTGGGCAACCTGTCATTCGAGTGACTATGGCTCGGTTAATGATGTTGTGTTTAATCTGAAGTTGTTCAATTTTTTCCAGTAAAAGCGGCAAATACCTTTCGGCTTCAGCCATGGCAAGTGAACAAGTCGGAAAAGCAACACAAGCCATGGCATTGTCCTTAAGTTTGGAATGATTACCAAGAACATTGTATTTAGTTAATATTTCTAAAATGAGATTTTTATCTTCAACATTCAATTTGGCCAATATTAAGTTTTGATTGGCAGTAATTCTAAATTCGCCTCTGTTCAATAAAGCAATCTCCTTTAAAGCGGTCTTAAGTTGGCATGTGTCATTGTTAGTAATTCTGCCATTTTCAATAAATAAAGTGAGATTTAAACTGCCATCGAAATTTTTTGACCAACCAAATTGATCACCACGACTTGTGAAAATATAAGGTTTTTCATCTTGTAGTTCACACCCCAGTCGCGTATTTAATTCATTTGTAAACCAATCAATGCCTTTGCTATCAACTGTGTATTTGAACCGTGCTCTTTTACGGTTACTTCTTTCACCGAAATCCCTTTGAATTTTTACAACCTGTTCTGCTACATCACAGACTTGACCTGGATAACAAAAACCGATGACTTGTGATAATAATGGAAAAGTGGTTTTGTCTCCATGTGTACATCCCATGCCACCGCCTACGGTAACATTAAATCCCAATAGCTTTTCATTTTCAATGATGGCGATAAATCCCAAATCATGGGCAAAAATATCCACATCATTGGAAGGTGGAATGGCAAGCACAATTTTGAACTTACGTGGCAAGTAGGTTTGACCATAAATGGGTTCATTATCAAGGGAGGATAAATGCTTTTGTTTATCTAACCATATTTCGTGATAGGCTGTTGTATTTGGGGTTAAATGTTGACTGATTTTATGTGCTGCATCAACCACAGCTCCATGCGCAATTGAAGTGTCAGGGTTGGGTGTACACATGACATTTCGGTTGACATCACCACAAGCTGCGATGGTATCTAGTAATGATTGATTAATAGAAGCAATGGCGGTTTTTAGGTTCTTCTTTAACACACCATGCAATTGAAAAGCTTGTCGGGTGGTTAACCTGATTGAGTTATTACCGTATTGATTTGCCAGATCGTCCATCACTAGCCATTGATTAGGAGAGCAGATTCCTCCAGCGACACGTGCACGAATCATAAAGCTGTATTTAGGTTCGAGCATAAGTTTTCTTCTGGCCACTTGTGAATCGCGGTCTAATTGTTGATATATGCCATGAAATTTAGTTAATTGGGTGTCTTCTTCATCAAGTGATCCTGTTATTTCTTTCTTCAGTCCATTGGCAATATTACCTCTGAGAAAATTGCTTTTGGATTTGATTAGTTCAACGGCTTCTAATGGTTTGGTATTTTTTTTCATTTTATTCTCATAGTGCTGTTACATAAATTTCTGTCTATTAATAAACATCTTTTTGATAACGTTTGTTTCTTTTTAAATTGGTTAAATATTGTTTTGCCCCATCTGCATCTAATTTTCCATGAACTCTTATAAGTGATAAAAGCTCAGTTTCAACTGATTTTGCCATGTGGTCTTTGTTTCCACAGATGTACAGATGAGCGCCTTGTTCTAGCCATTGCCAAATTTCTTGAGCTTTTTGTTTGACTTTGTGCTGCACGTATATTTTTTGTTCTTGATCGCGAGAAAATGCCAAATCAATCTGAGTTAAGAGGTTTTCTTTATGGTATTTTTGTAATTCTAGTTGATAAAGAAAATCATTTTCAAAACTGGGATTACCAAATATTAGCCAATTTTCTCCGGCCGCATTTAATTCTTTTCTTTCTTGAAGAAATCCTCTAAACGGGGCAATGCCTGTGCCTGCAGCAATCATAATAGTTGGGGCATCATTATTTTCAGGCAACTTAAAATTATTGTTGTTTTCTATATAAATTTCTACATCGTCACCTTCTTTTAAATGGCTGCACAACAATCCACTGACCAATCCTTTATTGGATTTATCTGTAGGAGACTCAACTAATGCCACGGTTAGATGAATTTCATCAGGATTTTTGAGATAACTGGATGCTATTGAATAGAGTCTTGGAGAAATCTTATATAAGTTGTCCACCAGTTGCTGTTCAGTAATGGGAACCTGATATTGGGTGAGTACATCAGATAATTGTCTCTTTTCAACAAAATACTGAAACTGTTGATGATTTTCAATCATGTCATTAAATTTATCAGATTGAACTAAGCTGGCATAAAACTTTAAAAACGATTTACTCACTAAGCTGATTTCAAGTGAACGTAACACCGTATTGAATGGTATTTCTTGTTTTTTATAATTGACAATCTTATTGCCATCAAAATCATTGTTTTGTATAAGAGAATCAATAGCAATTGAGCTATTTTGTGCCATTATGGCCAATGAATCCCCAGCTTGATAATTGATATCAGAACCCTCAATATCTAACTCAATGTGGTGGACATTTTTAATTGAGGCATCTGTAGTAATTTTTTGCAGAGTTATAATTTCTGATGAATAAGTCTTATTTCTATTATATTGACTTAATTGTTTAGGTTTAAGTAATGACAAAGGTGAAACGTTATTATCAATATTGTTTATGTGTTTGGAAAAATAATCATTGGTATTATTTTGCCAAGTTTCATAGGATTCTTCATAATCTAAATCACAGTCGATTCGATCAATTACTGGTGTAGCACCTAACTTTTGTAATTGCAGGTCAATGTCTACACCTGTTTGACAAAACTTTTCATAACTGGAATCTCCCAATGCCAGTAGAGAATATTTTAAGTTTTTCAAATTAGGCGATTTATTTGAGAACAAATACTCATAAAAAATTTCTGCATCATCAGGTGCATCTCCTTCTCCATGGGTTGAAATGATGATGACAACGTATTGTTCCTTATTAATATTGCGTGGTTTATAATCAGCCAATGAGATGAGTTGACAATTAATATCAAGCGACTGGCATGTCTGAGTATATTCTTCTGCGAGGCTTCTACAATTTCCAGTTTGACTGGCATACAAAATGGTTAATTGTTTTTGAGGGTTATTATTGGATTCAATTTTATCCTGTCTTGACAAACCAGCAATAAAACCAGAGACCCACAATAATTGATTGGGATCTAAGTCTTGAACCGCAAGGTTGACTTTTTTGAATTGATCTGGTGCCAAAGGTGAAATGGCTTGGTTATTTGAGTACACGTCATCATTTAAAGTTTAAAGAAATGGCAGTATAGACGTCTATAAATAAAAAAGATAATATGTTGTTTCTATAAGGTTATATCAATTTGTTATTAAGGTTTATAAGTTATTCAGATTTATCTTTAAATAACATGTTGTCATAGTCATCAGAGTCTTTAGATAAGTTTTCATCTGTTGGAAGTGGTTGTCCCGTATAAGCATGTAAAAATGCTTCGCACAATAACTCACTATTGGTGGCATGCTTTAAATTTTTTACCTGACGCCTTGTCCTCTCATCGGTGAGTATTTGTAAAACATCACAGGGAATAGACACGGTAATCTTTTTAACTTTGCCTTGTTTGTCACCATGTTTGACATAAGGGTTAATGTATTTGCCATTAAAAGCCATGAATCTCTAAAAAATTTAAATTAAAATAAATTCTAACATAATTAATAAAATAAAGTACAAATATAAAAAAAGCCAATGCAGAAACCTAGTGACCTCTTGAGTTGTTAAAAACAGAATTCAATTGATTTTATTAAAAATTACAACAATTCATAGTCTATTTTGTGCTTGTCCAAAATACTTTGTGCAAATTTAAGCCATTGATCTGTGGGTTCCCAGACCAGGGTCATTTTTTCATGAGCTTGTGATGGATCTATATTTTCATGGATAACTCGGTATAAAAAGGTGAACAAAGAACCTCGCATGTTGATTTGGCAATGAACCAATACTTTATTGTGTCCAGTGGTATTTAACACAGCACTAAAAAAGTTAAAGTCTTGTTCTGTTGGGTTTTTCCAATCAACTGGAATATTGACATATTTTGTACCTGATTGAGCTACCAATCCGCCTTCTTCAAGAACTGAACCATTAGCTAAAGGCGGTGCAAGATTGATGACAAGATCATATTTTTTATCAGCAAAATTTTTAAGTAATTCTTTTGGTGGTTGACCTGATGTGTCAATTCTATTACTGACCTTGACAAAATTTACACCGTTGAGTTGTTTTTCATTATTTTCTTGAGCAGATATATAAAAGGTGGAAATAACCAAGATGATTAATACGTATACTTTGTTTTTACAAATGAGGGTCATAATAAATAGATAGATAATGGTGGCTAATGAACTTCAATATTAGCATTATATGCAATTGAAGTATATATTAGTTATCTGTGAGTCAGATTTTTGATTCACATATAATAAGGTGAAAAATAATGCCCAAAAAACCGAAGAACCTTTCATCAGATCTACAAGGTATCAGCCAATTAAGTATTGATACTGTTAAAGGCATAACTAAAGTAGTAGAATCTTTACACAGTACCATTAGTGCAAATACCCCGATATTAGGTAGCCATAAGGAAAAAGCATCAGGACTTACTGGTGCCATTTATAAAAGCATCAATGCAGTGACGCATTTATTAGGCGAGGGAATTAACGCAGTCCTGAATAAAACCAGTCAAATGCAAGGCGAATACTCAGGGGTGCATAAATTATCAAAAACCAGGGAAGCAGTCGCCGCAGCAATGAATGGTGTATTAGGGGATCACTTTGATGAAGGTGATAATCCATTAGCGATTCAAATGAGTTTCCGTATTAATGGCCAAGCATTAAATAAAAATCAACTACAAGAAGTATTCAATAACACAGAAAACACAGTCACTGTTCTGATTCATGGATTGTGTATGAATGATATACAGTGGACAAGAGATGGCCACAATCATGGTGAATTATTAGAGCAGGAATTAGGACACACTGTTATTTATTTACACTATAACTCTGGATTGCATGTTTCTGAAAATGGCAGGAAATTGTCAGAGTTATTGTTTGAGCTTGAACTCGATGACAATGTATCTATTAATCTTCTGTGCCATAGCATGGGTGGTTTAGTGGCACGCAGTGCTTGTTATTATGCTAAAATTTTAAATCATGCATGGTTCTCTTCTGTAGATAAGATGATTTTTCTAGGCACTCCACACCATGGAGCTATCTTAGCAAAAGGTGGACATTGGGCCGATGTGTTTTTACAAATTAGTCCTTATAGCGCACCCTTTGCCAAAATCACCAAAGTACGCAGTAATGGTTTACACGATTTACGTCATGGTTATGTAAAAGATGAAGATTGGCAGGTTGTTGAAGAAAGAACAATTGTACCTTTGCTAGAAAACATTGAATGTTATGCCATCGCAACAACCACATCCGAATACGCATCAAAATACCATGAAAAAATTGTCGGAGATGGTTTGGTGAGTATTAACAGCGCTTTAGGCATTCACAAAGACAAAAAGTTAGATTTGAAAATACCCAAACAAAATCAATGGACCAGTCCTAATATTGGCCACATGCAACAATTGAGTCATAAAGAAATCTATCAAGTGATTAAAAACTGGATGAATACATGAAATATATTTCAATTCTTCGAGGCATTAATGTCGGCGGTCATAAAAAAATCCTTATGGCAGATTTAAAAAACCTTTATGCTCAATTGGGTTTCACCAATGTTATTAGTTATATACAAAGTGGCAATGTGGTTTTTGATAGTAATATTACTGATGTCAATCAAATAATTACATCCATAGAAAAAGCCATTACAACCCGCTATGGTTTTGATGTGCCAGTGATTATTCGCACTCATGCAGAAATCAAAAATGCATGTGATAACACGCCATTTGGAGAAATAGACCTAAAAGCCGATGGATCAAAGTATTTTTTAACTTTAATAAGTGACCTTCCTACGAAGGAAAATATTGAAATACTCATGAATTATGTCAACCAACCTGAGCGCTTGCAAATTGAAGGAAAGAATATCTACATTTTTTATCCAAATGGCGCAGGCCGTACTAAATTAACTAACGGGCTAATCGAAAACAAACTCAAAGTGAAAGCCACGTCTCGTAATTGGAAGACAGTGGTTAAATTAATTGAGTTAAGTAAAGGTTAAATCTCAGCATTATGAAAGACATTTTGTACGTCTTCCAAATCTTCTAGCATTTCATTAAACTTTTCAAAATTATCTAAATCATCTTGGTCTGTTATTTGCACAGTACTTTGAGGAATAAACTGAATTTCATCCACATCAAATTTAATATCTCCCAAATGCTCAAGTAATGCTTGTTGGGTTTTAAAATATTCAGTATTTGGGGCAAAAACAGTTATCTTGCCATCTTCGCATTCGATATCAGTAACATCAACATCGGCTTCCATAAGGGCTTCTAATATGGCTTCATCATCATCGCCATCAAAGACAAATATTGCAGAGTGATCAAACATATGTGCGACACTGCCTTGGGTGCCAATGGAACAGTTTGTTTTAGTAAAAGCCAATCGAACATCACCAAATGTACGGTTAGGGTTATCGGTTAAACAATCGACAATAACCATACATTTTCCTGGTCCATATCCTTCATATCGGGCAACAGCAAAATCTTCACCACCAGCACCACTGGCTTTATCAATGGCTTTAGCAATAACATGAGCCGGAACTTGATCACGTTTGGCACGATCAATAAGGCTTCGCAATGCAATATTTCCATCTGGATCTGTCCCACCAGATTTAGCACAAACATAGATGCTTCGAGAATGCTTGCTGTAAATGCGCGCATTGTTATCTGAGGTTTTTGCCATTGATTCTTTGCGATTTTGGTATGCTCTGCCCATAGTAGAAGTTACGGTATTTTAAAGGCATCATTTTACAAGAGACATTGACATATTTATATGCCGAAACAAGAAATAGAGAAAATTAGCCAGTTTGAGGACAATATTTTGGATAATTGGGTGTCTTCAATTGAGATTTATCAATAAACTTATGAGTAAATTTATATTGGATTTTATTTAGGTTTTATATGCTATTACAAACTATTTGGATCATTCTGAATCACCCCAAGGATACAAAACTGCTATAATGTAATTAACTCACACGATGAATTTAAAAATACTGGACTCTAATGACAAAAACTCAAACAATAAGGATTTATCACTCAAAAATAACACTATTATGAAAGATTTAGCAATATTTGGAGGTGTTCCAACCTTTACACAATCTTTGTGTGTTAATAGGCCGCATATTGGGATTAAACAAAATTATTATAAAAGATTAGATGCTATGTTTGATAGCCGCATATTCACTAATGATGGGCCATATGTTAAAGAGTTAGAGAAAAAAATTGCACATTTTTTAAATGTTAAGCATTGCATTTTAACATGCAATGGTACCATGGCACTCCAATTAATTTGTAAAGCATTAGATCTTAAAGGTGAGGTAATACTGCCTTCATTTACTTTCATAGCAACTGCACATGCGTTAGAGTGGCAGGGTTTGACTCCTGTTTTTTGCGATATAAATACCAATACACACAATATAGACCCAGAATCCTGTTTGGAATTAATTAATGAAAAAACGGCAGCAATTTTAGGTGTCCACCTTTGGGGTAATGGTTGTTGTGTTAATGAATTAGAAACAATTGCCAGAGAACATGATATAAAACTATTTTTTGATGCTGCCCATGCCTTTGGTTGTAGTTATCAAAACAGACCTATTGGAGGATTCGGAGATGCCGAGGCATTTAGTTTTCATGCAACCAAAGCCTTTAGTACATTTGAAGGAGGTGCAGTGACGACAAATAATGATGATCTGGCAAATAGAATTAAAAATTTTAGAAATTTTGGTTTCATTGATTATGATTGTGTAGATGGATTAGGAATCAATGCAAAAATGCCAGAAGTTTGTGCAGCCATGGGATTAACCAATTTAGAGCAATTTGAAGAGACAGTACAACAGAATAAGAAGACACATGATCACTATTTAAAATACCTTCATGAAATTAAAGGATTAAGTGTAATGAACTATACTGAGGAAAGTAACTATCAATATGTTGTTGTTGAAGTAGATAAAGAGTTGTTAGGGGTTAGTAGAGATGAGTTACTAATGGCTTTACATGCTGAAAATATTCTAGTTAGGAAATATTTCTATCCTGGCTGTCACAATATGGAACCTTATATTTCAAGAGCTAAAAGCAATCAAAATAATTTAAGTAGTACAGAGCATCTGGCACAAAAATTGCTAGTTTTCCCAAGTGGGTTTGGTATTTCAAAAACTGTAATTAAAGAAATAGTGAACACCATAGAAATTATTTCTAATCTTTCAACAGAAGTAAAAACTCATTTCAGCTAAACTTATTTAAAGTTAAATTATTATTAGAACGGATATTGACCGTTGGTGACACTGATAACATGTTGTTTGAATAATTCATCAGAACCCACGAGATCAAGTTGAATAAATTTATCAAATTCTATTTGGCATGAAAATATTTTATGCCTATCAAAACGAGAAGTTCTTAAATAGTGTAGCAGAATAATTTTATCCATTTCATCTCTTTGTACAGAATCGGCATTCCTGTCATTAGGATAGTTGTATCTCATGGGTAATGCTTCATGAGGCAGACTTAGTTCATCAATTGCTAAAGCAAGACTGACCTGTGAGCAAAAGAATGGCCCCACGATTTCTGCAGTTTTTTCTAATAAGAGAATGTCCTGTTGACAAGCTTGTTTCAATAAATGTGGAGGGCCGGCTAAAAAACCGTAGTTAATATAAAAAGGGGTTTCATTTTTGCCATTACCTGGTTTTATTGTATAACTGTGATTGATTTGTATTTCTCTGCCTAAAACATGTTGAGAGATTTCTTGCCAACTTTTTTCAATTGGAATTTTTTGATGCGCGATGACACCATATAAAGCTGGATACTCCATGCATTTTTTTATTAATTCAGGAAAAGGCCTAAACAGTAATGTGTCAGCGTCAACTAATATGGCCATGTCTGCATCTGGCCTGATTAATTCATAGCGGTGATAATGTTGGGCACTGTGACTGATATTATTTTGTAATTTATCATATGACCATTCGATTTGAATGTTTTCAAAATAGGGCACCCATTTTAATGGAATTTCCTCTTTAATGTGATCACCAAAAGTCGCCACTAATCTGGCATCTTTATAGATTCCACCAAGCCTATCAAGGCAGATTCTAAAAAAGGCTATTTGAGAACAAAATGCATCATTTGGTGTGCCGCAAATTAAAAAGTCTAGTTTCATGTCTTTCTTTTGAATTATTCAGTAAGACATTATTATTCCATGAAGCGCATCAGTCAACAGATACTCAAATGAGATTTGATAAAATGATGAAAGTGTGATTTCTTTGATAATATGAAATTAAACTTTACAAGTCATAAATTATTCTACAAAATATTCTCACCAATATACACTTTTAAATAATATGGTTGACTTAGGAAAATATTACAATCGCCGTGTACATGAACTGGGTCATGGCTCTCACTTGCTGCAAGTTGGACACAGTATCAATGGATCTGCTATTTCTCAACTTGATGTTGATGTGATCATCAATGACATCACCAATGGGTTGTCACTTAATAAAAATGACAGTTTATTAGATCTTTGTTGCGGTAATGGTGCCATTACGCATAAATTATCAAAAACATGTAGAAATATTGTGGCCATTGATTTATCAAAAGAATTGATATCAATAGCAAAAAAACAATTTTCAGCTGAAAATATTATTTATGAACACAGGGATGTCTATTCGTTAACCAAACAATTTGGTCATTCATTAAATATAAATAAAGTGTTGATGTTTGCCGCATTACAACATTTTAAAAAGAATGATTTGGCAGATTTATTATTATTGATATTTTCAATTTGTGGAAGTGACACTCGAATATTCTTTGGATTTGTAACAGATAACAGCTACAAATGGAAATTCCATAATTCCCCAAAGAAAAAAATATTATATTACACGAGAAGACTATTAAAGTATGACAAAATGGGAACATGGTGGCAGAAAGATTATATTGCTGAAGTATGTCATTCATTGAACTTGACTTGTACATTTCAATCCGTTTTGAAAGGTTGTTATGGTTACCCATATCGGTTTCATTGCACTATACAAAAAGAAGAAGGTTTGTCGTGAAGACAATTTATTTACATATAGGAATTGGAAAAACCGGCACTTCCTCTATTCAACAGCATTTGGCTAATTATCATAAAGAATACTTGTTGAATGATTTGAGGTATATCCAATGCACAGGTGGTATCACTGGAGATGGACATCAGAACTTTGCTAAATCATTCATCTTTGATGTGCCAGATTATATGCATATTTCAGATCAAGTTATGAACAGCAGAGATGAAGTGAAAAGCGAATTGGTTTGTGCATCTGAAAAAAACATTTTATTGAGTTCTGAAAATTTTCAATTGGCTTCACCACTTGAAATTAAGAAATATTTTTTGAGTATTAACCAAGACTACAAATTTAAAATCATATTGTTTGTTCGATCTCAAGAGGAGCTGGCTGAATCTGAATACAATCAAATTGTAAAAGTCAGGCTTGAAAAAAGATCATTTTTTAACTATATAAACAGTGAGTTTGATGGCGATTTTATGCGATTAGCCAGTGAATGGGAAGGTGTTTTTGGTAGAGAAAATTTAATGTGTAAAATATATGATGCAAAGCAGAAGACAGCAATCAACGATTTATTAGATTGCATTTCTGGACCTAATCCTTCTTATACAAAAAATAAAAACACAGCACATTCCATTGAAAATACTTCTTTAGGGATCTCTGCTTTAACAATAAAGAGGATGATCAATAGATTATCAGCAGACAACTCAAGTAATATGCACATTGAGCTTCCAAAGGTAATCGTGGATTTAATTGGTTTAAATGATTGTCCTGCGTTGATGATGGACAGTAATCAGGCTAAGCAATTCAGACTGCGTTTTAAAAAATCTAATATTCAGTTCAGTAAAAGATATTTGGGTAAAAAAATGATTTTTTTGGGTGGTCAAAGATACGATGATCAAGAAAGAGACCGTATTATTAATATTGTTGATCAGCTTATCGGCATAAGGAAGTGAAGTTTTTTATTTTCAATTGATTAGTGAATATTCAGATAAGTGTTGTTGGGTTTTTCTTTTACCACAATTCATGAGAACATCAATAATAGATAAA
Organism: uncultured Alcanivoracaceae bacterium; assembly: GCA_913061105.1. Classification (GTDB taxonomy): domain Bacteria; phylum Pseudomonadota; class Gammaproteobacteria; order Xanthomonadales; family Marinicellaceae; genus NORP309. The sequence continues at coordinate 18,590 of CAJXVJ010000008.1, forward strand.
TTTTCTATGAATGAATTGGATTTTTTTTGATGATAACTAATTGTGTTCATCTTGATAAAGTTTAATTTAATGTTTTCTTGTTCAAATAAATTTGGATCATAAAGTTTTTTCCCTCCGATTGCATTAATGTAATGATTTGAATTGTAATGTTTGCAAATTTCAAAAATTCTGACTTCTTTTCGATACAATATACCGCCATCTATGTATTGATTACTTTGCAAGTCTTTCTCTAATTCATTAATTTTACAATCTGAGATTATTTTAGTTTTTATACCAATATGCGAAGATATTTTGTTGATGCTATACGCGTTAATTTCAGAAATGAACTGAGAGTTAATTTGAAGGCATGAATTTATGACATCCATTGTTTCTTCAAAAAAAGGGCTGTGTTTATATTCGTGATGAAGCAGATTTAGGAGTTTCTTTTTCCATTTATTGTTTGATACTTTAATCTCTTTTATAAGCTTATTGGAACTTTGTTTCTCTAAGGGCAGGGTGAAAAATTTTGATCCTTCCTGGTTTGAGAGTAATTTGTTTCTATTTATCCATCCTTTTTTAATAAAATTTATATCATCATACAGAATAAAAATGTCAGCCTCATTGATTAATTGGTAATAGCCCAAATAAGGAAAAAAATAAGGTTGCATAATTGCAATTTTTGTCATGATACTGTGGTGTATTTATTCAAAAAAAAAGCCGTATCAATCAAAAATTGATACAGCTTTATGATTTTTAAACTAAAAAATTATTTAGATTCTAATTTTGCTAATCTTTCTTCTATTGATTCAAGCTTCTTAGTTTTCTCAGATAATTTTTCATTAAGTTGAGCAATATAAATGTGTGCTTTTTCAAGCTCATTTAGCATTCCACCTGTTTTTTCAGTAATGTTGAACGGCTCATTTTCAATAGTTGGACCGACATTTGGAAGGTAACTATTGGCATACATTTGTTCTGCATGCTCTTCAATTGTAGGCAGTTTATAGTCATCAGAGAATACCAAGTCACAACCAGCAGGTTGTGCAGTTGTACTACATGTGGTTCCTGTTGTAGTTAATGTGCCATTAATTGACAAATTACCAGCTGTTGTTAGTCTCATTACACCGCCATCATCATGCGCAATATTAAAAGAAGTTCCAGCTGAGTTTTCATGGGTTAAATACCATGATTTGGCCGCATCTGTGTTGGTCATAGTGATATAAGAACCACCATTGTTTGACATGGTTAACATGCCTCTTCCAGATGCTGTTCCACTTACGTCTTCAATTTTTAATTGGGCTGTTCCATCAGTTCTTCTTACATGTAAACTTGAACTTGGTGATGATGAACCTATACCTACATTACCACCTGCTGCTACATCAATAGCGCTACTTGGAGCACCTGGACGAATTCTAAATGGCAATGTGCTGCCATTTGTGACATCTCTAATAAAAAAGTTGGCTTCATTACCTGCAAGGTCCCACGTTTGAGGAGTAAAGCCACTTGATCCATCTTGTTCTAAGCGTAATGTCGGTGTGTTTCCATCTTTAACATGTACTTGAACTACAGGAGTTGAAGTACCAACACCAATTCTTCCGCCATCATCAACATAAAGTGAATGAGAAGGTGCGCCGTACTCAACTGTGAATGGCGTAGCTCCGTTATCAATACTATCTATTGAAAATTTGTTTGCGCCGCCATTTGCTGAATCATTAAATGTAATTTGCCAGTCCACTGTTGGAAATGAAGACGTTGTGCTGGTGTCTTGGGCTTTAATGCGCAAATTATTTTCTTTTAATCGCAATGTATCAAACCCAAAACTTTCTCCATTGACGCAATCTTGGCCAATACAGGCACTGCCATCAACAATTAAATCATCTAAGATCTGTTGATCACGTGAAGTAGGTGGCTCATCTTGGTCAACCGACGCACGACTACTTTTATTGGTCTCCGTAGATGGGTCGACAAGATTTTTGTCTGCCAATAAATCATCAGCTATGGTGAATACACCAGAAAGTGATTTGTTTTGTGATTCATAGGTTTTGGTATATTCAGAAGACAATTCTTTATCATTCAATTGTCTAATGTCTTTAGATAATTGGCCAGACATGTAGACAGGTGTGAGTTCATATTTATATAGTCCATTTTCAAGTTTGTTAATGCCCAACATTTCTGCAGTTAAGGAAAAGTCTCCGTTGCTAACATTGAATGTTTTTAATTGTCCATTAGGTATACGTACCTTAGCTATATATTGAATTGAATCTAATTCGTCAAAAATTATGCTTTTATCTTGTTGTTTAATTTCTAATGCATTTGCACCAGTGGCTAAAATAAGTGCGCTTGTGAGTAAACTGAGCTTAAAGTGAGTGTGTTTTATCATGTTATTCCCCATAAAGTTATAATGTAAATATCACTGATTTATCAATGAATCCTTAATTTTACCATATATATGATTTTTTTTGTGTTGTTTTTTGAGAAATTATATGGTGCTAAATAAAGATAAAATTAATTTCATTTTGATTAAATATAATATACAATTATTATTCAATATTTTATCTATATTTTCTTGGGGGAATTATGTCTTTGACTAGAGCAAAAAGTGTATCATTATTAAACCTATTATTTTTATTTATTTCATTTGCCTCATATGCAGGAGGACCAATTGGAGCTGATTTAAATATCAATTTTAATTCTAATACAATTGGGCCAGGCTCAAATAGCCAATTAACTTATACATTTACTGGCGTTGGACCTGGAATTGTTACAGACATAGCAGTGACAAATACATTCCCTGCAGCTGTTGTCTTATCGTCGTCAGCTAATCCTGTTAGTGATTGTAATGGTGCAGTTGTAACTGCTCCTAATGGGGGCAGTATCGTTACAATTAGTGATATTTCACTGCCAATGGGTTCTTTTTGTACTGTAGTTGTTAATGTCACCAGTTCAACGCCAGGTGTACATACGAATACTACTGATAATGTTACAACAAGTGAAGGTACAAGCATTTCTGCCACAGACGATTTGACTGTTGTAACCGATCGCCCTGGGTTTACAAAAAGTTTTTCACCAAATACAGTTGGTCTGGGTGCACCAAGTACTTTAACTTTTACCATTGATAATACTGCAAATACCAGTAATGTCACATTTATACAATTTACTGACATGATGCCATCTGGTATGGTTGTGGCCTCCCCATCAGCGGCCTCTACAACATGTGGTGGTCAAACTGTAACTTTAACTGCTATTTCTGGTTCTGATCAAATTAATTTTCAATCATTTGGTGCTAATTTTGCTGGCTTTGAATCTGTAGTTGCTGGTGCATCATGTGCTATAACCGTTGATATTATAGCCGGGGCTGTTGGCCAATTAATCAATCAATCAAGTGATTTGAATGTAAGAATTAATGGAGATTTTACTGATCTAAACAGTGGATTTGCAATAGATGAGCTTAATGTTAATATTCAAACAGTCATCTTATCTAAAGACTTTGTTGATGATCCCATAGTGCCAAGTGGAACAGGTACCCTTAGATTTACCATTCTTAATACAGACAGAAATAATGCCACTAGCAATATGGCATTTATCGATGACTTAAGCGCTGTGTTACCAGGACTTGTAGCAATTGGTTTACCTCAATCTAATGTTTGTGGTGCTGGTTCTTCATTAACAGGTTCTGGAATAATCAATTTATCAGGTGGAAACTTACCTCCAGAAGGTGAATGTAGTTTTGATGTGACAGTGCAAGTTCCAGCTGCCGCTGGTCAGTACACCAACACGACTTCTAACCTTACTGGAGATTTAAATGGCAGTGGGTTTACATCCAATCCTGCGGTGGCTGATTTATTTGTTGAACCAGGACCAATCTTAACCAAACAATTTACTGATGATCCAGTTGGTGCAGGCGGAACAGTAAATCTTGAGTTCACTGTTACAAATACCAGTACTACAGATATGGCAACAAATATTAGCTTTATTGATGAGTTGACGACTTTTTTGCCATTTCCAGTAGCTGTGACATTACCGACTAATCCTAACCCTCCATGTGGTGCCGGATCAGCTATGAGTTTATCGTTTATTAATACTGACAGACAAGGTTTGTTATTAACAGGTGGATCATTGGCTGCTGGTGCTAGTTGTACATTTTCAGTCGATATCGATATCCCCAATGATTTACCTAATGGAATTTATACCAATACAACCGAAAATCCGACTGCCACTGTTAACGGTGTTACTTATAATGGCAAGCCTGCTACGGATGATTTGGTAGTTGTTGCTGCACCGCAATTGAGCAAAGAATTTACAGACGACCCAGTCATTTCGGGAAGTAATGTGACATTAGAGTTTACATTAACACATGATGGTTTTGCACCTGCTGATGCCAGTAATATCACATTTACAGATGATTTAAATACGACCTTGGCTGGTTTATCAGCATCGGGTTTACCACTAACGGACATTTGTGGTGTTGGATCAAGTATTTCAGGAACAACTAATTTAACTTTCACTGGCGGGCTATTAGCACCAGGTGAAACATGTACATTTAATGTAACATTGGGTGTACCAGCGAATGCACTATCAGGTCAGTATCCAAATATCACAAGCACAATAACAGCTGATGTCTTGGGTGTTAGTGCTAATGGGAATCCTGCCTCAGATGTTTTAAATATTGCCAACATCTCTTTCACTAAAGAGTTTTTAGATGATCCAGTTATTCCTGGTGGAAACACATTGCTGAGATTTACCATCGATAACAGTGCCAATACTCAAGATGCTACAGGGGTGTTTTTTACAGATAATTTAAATGCTACATTAGCAGGATTGTCAAATACTTCAGGTATGGCTACAGTGAACACCTGTGGTGGTACATTGTCAGGTACTACCTTTTTGATATATGTGGGTGGTAGCGTTACTGCTGGAAGCTCATGCACCATTGAAGTAGAGTTATTGGTTCCTCCAGGTTCAAGCACTGGTGACTATACAAATATTAGTAGTAGTTTAAACGCGACTATTGGTGGGGGTACTGTTATATTGCCACCAGCAATTGACGATTTAATGGTGTCTTCTGATGTTTTATTGTTTTCAAAAGAATTTACTGACGATCCAGTCGCACCTGGAAGTAATGTGACCCTTGAATTTATCATAGAAAATATTGACCCTAATAATACTGTATCAAATATTGGATTTACCGATGACTTAGATGCAACACTCACTGGATTGGTATTAGATACGCCAATATCTAATACATGTGGAGGCATGGGTTCAGGAACATCAGTATTTACATATGCTGGCGGTTCTTTAGCTCCCATGAGCAGTTGTACAATTCAATTAAGTCTGATAGTTCCTGCTGGGGCAACCAGTTCAGTTAATACCAATATTACCAATCAAATTACTGGTACAGCAGGTGGTTTACCAGTAAATGGTAATGTGGCAATGGATGATTTGTTGGTTAACTTAGTCACATTCAGTAAATCTTTTGATGGTCCAACTACTGCAACTGGTACTCCAGTCTTAACGTATACCATTACAAATTTAGATGCCAGCAATCCAGTTGCTGACCTACAATTTAACGATGATCTTGATGCTGTAGTTTCCGGCTTAGTAGCCACAGGATTACCAGTCAGCAATACTTGTGGTGTTGGATCGACTGTAGCAGGGACATCATTTTTAACTTTTTCTGGCGGCAATTTACCTGCCAGTGGGTTCTGTGAGTTTATGGTGAACCTTGTTGTACCAAACAATGCTACTGCAGGGACATATCCAAGTACCAGTAGTGATTTAACTGTATCTGGTCTTCTAGTTTCTATACCTGCTACAGCTGATTTGGTTATTGAGCCTGCACCAACTTTTGCTAAATCATTTGCACCTGGTTCCATTGGACTCAATCAAAACAGTACCTTAAGTTTCAGCATCGACAATACAGCCAGTCTGTTATCAGCAACAGGCTTAGATATGACAGATAACTTACCTGCAGGGATGATTGTGGCATCGCCATCAATCACCACAAATACTTGTGGAGGAACATTGACGGCGACTGCTGGTACTGGTGTTATCAGTTTAACCAATGGTTCTGTTGCGGTAATGGGCAGTTGTAATTTACAAGTAGACGTTATTGGTACAGCTGTGGGTATGTTAGTTAATACCACAGGTGATTTAACCTCCAGTTCGGGAAATAGTGGGACAGCCAATGATACATTGTTGGTTAATCCACAACCTGGATTTAGTAAATCATTTGCACCAGATCCAGTGTTTATCGGAGGCATCAGTATATTAACCTTTAATATTGATAATTCTGCCAGTACCGTTGTGACAACAGCGCTAAACTTTACGGATACTTTGCCTGCAGGATTGGCTGTTTCGACACCCAGTAATGCGACCACAACTTGTACGGGCGGTATCTTAACAGCGGTTCCTGCCTCTACAATGATTACTTATGCCTCAGGGTCGGTTAACAATGCCGTTTCTTGTACTGTTAGTGTAGATGTTGTGGCTGTTTCAGCGGGTAATTTGATGAATGTATCAGGTGATCTGACTTCCTCGTTAGGAAATAGTGGCAATGCCACAGATACAATAGTAGTCAATCCTCCACCGACTTTTGTTAAGGTATTTAATCCAGATGTTATTATTCCAAATGGTGTAAGTAATTTGACATTTACTATTGATAATACAGTCAGCACTGTTAATGCAACTGGCATTGATTTTACTGATAATTTACCAGTGGACCTATCAGTTGCAACTCCTTCCAATATTGCCAATACTTGTACTGATGGCACATTAACAGCTGTATCTGGCACAACAGTAATCAGTTACTCTGGTGGTACACTTAATTCAGGAGTCACTTGTTTGATTTCAGTTGATGTGACATCATCAACAGTGGGTAATCACATGAATTTGACAGGTGATTTGACTTCAAATCATGGTAATAGTGGCCCAGCAATGGCCAACTTGTTGGTAACTAATACACCAGTATTTAGCAAAGCATTTACCAATATCAATGATGTTATTAACAATCCAAACACATTAACATTTAGCATAAATAATAGCGCAAATAATAATGCTATTGGAGGATTAGGTTTTACTGATAATATGCCAGCTGGCTTTACTGTTGCCAACCCTGCTAATATAACCAATACGTGTACTGGAGGAACCATTACTGCTGCAAGTTCTAGTACTTCTATTATTTATAGTGGAGGCTCAGTAGCTGCTAATTTAACTTGTACTATTTCTGTTGATGTAATCGCATCAATGACTGGACAATTTACAAATACCACCTCTGTTCTTTTGACAGAATTAGGAAATGGTAATGTGGCAACAGCTGATATCACCATTAGTTCTGTACCTTTGTTTGCAAAATCCTTTGTGCCAAATATTATCGCCCCAGGAGGTGTAAGTACATTAAGTTTTGTTATCGATAATACTGCAAATGTTATAGATACGAATAATTTTGCTTTTGTTGATAATTTCCCTGCAGGTTTAACTGTAGCTCCAGTAGCAAATATTGCAAACACTTGTGTCAGTGCTACAATCACAGCTGTTACTGGGTCAGGTTCAATTACAGTTTCAAATGGCACGGTTGCAGCTAATAGTACTTGTCAGATCAGTGTTGACGTAACCAGCACCACTTCTGGCTTTTATACCAATGTAACAGGAGACTTAACATCTGATGCGGGTAATAGCGGAACAGCTACAGCAGACTTAAATGTTACAGGTGGTTTAACTTTTAATAAAACTTATGCAAGTTTTGTGACTCCAGGTGGCAATGTAACATTGAGTTTCTTAATTGAAAATACAACCAATACAGATGCTGACAATATATCATTCTCTGATAATCTTGGTGCAGTGATATCTGCTAATGCTATAAACCTACCATTAGATAATATTTGTGGAGTGGGTTCACAAATGACAGGGTCACCAGGAGGATTGATTCAGTTTACTAACGGGTCATTGGTTTCAGGTGACAGTTGTCAAATTGATGTCGTTGTTCAAATAGATCCATCTGTATTACCGGGTGTATATACCAATACAACCAGTCCATTGACTGCTGAATTTAATTCAAATGTCATTGTTACGGGACCAGCTTCGGATGATTTTACTGTAGTGGCTGCTCCAGTGATTAATAAGTCATTCCAAGGTGGCACGATTACTGCTGGTGACACGATTGAACTGACTTTCAGTATCACTAACAATGCGCCAGTTGAAGCCACACAAATTTCATTCAGTGATGATTTAAATGCCTTTATTGCAGGCAGTACTGGAGTCAACTTACCGCAAAATGATGTATGTGGAGTTGGATCTAGTATTTCGGGTACTTCAACATTGTTATTCCAAAATGGTACATTGGCGGCAAATTCAAGTTGTCAATTTAGTGTATTCATTACCATACCTATGAACACATCTACTAGCCAATATGTCAATGTTACAAGCGCTTCATCCGCAAACTATAGTGGTCTCAATGTGGTAGGTGGCAACCAATCAATTGGTAGCGCTACCTTGATAGTAAACGGTTTTGTCTATCAAGTACCTCTGTTTGATAACTGGATTTCAATAAGCTTACTATTAATCTTAATGTTAATTGTAGCCAATGTTTATTATTACAGGATCAAGAAGTCTTTATAAACTCAGAAAAAAAATGAAAATGCAATAAAATATTTTATTGCATTTTTTTAATTGAATGATTGTAAAAATTAAAACCAGTGTATTATTTTTAACACTATTAATGTGTGTGGGCATAGTTCACGCTGAATATTTTAGCAATATTAGAGATCAAATCGGTTTTGAGTTTATTCATAACAATGGTAATTCTCAAAATTTTTATTATCCTGAAATTGTGGGTTCAGGCGTGGCATTATTAGATTTTGATAATGATGGTGATTTAGATATTTATTTGATACAAAGTGGAGAATTTAAAAATAATAAACTAAAAGATATGTTGTTTGAAAATCAACTGAATCAAGAAAAATCATTAAGTTTTAAGAGCAAAGAACATTCATTTTTAAATAAATCCATCAGTTATGGCATTGGAATCACAGTAGGTGATGTTAATAATGATGGAAGACAGGATATCTACTTATCAAATCTAAAGCAAAATCAATTATTAATCAATAAGGATGGCACAGGCTTTAACCCATTAAAAATTGATGAAAAACAACACATGTGGTCAAGCGGTGCCAGTTTTTGTGATATTAATAATGATGGCTATAAAGATTTGTATGTCAGTAATTATGTAGATTGGTCAGCTAATAATAATCCCAAATGTTTCAATGCAAGCAGCAAACAAGATTATTGTGGCCCAAGTTCTTTTTCAGGATTAAAGGACAGTTTTTACCTCAATGATAAAGGCAGAAATTTCATTGAAAAAACCCAACAGTTTTTTCCAAAAATGCCCAAAATGCCAGGTCTTAATGTCGTTTGTAATGACATTAATAATGATGGATTTAGTGATTTTATTGTTGCCAATGACGGAAAAGAAAACTTAGTTTGGTTAAATCAAAATGGCCAGTCATTTAAAGAGGCAGGAATGTTTTCAGGTTTGGCTGTGAATGCGCAAGGCGTATCTGAGGCCAGTATGGGGCTTGCCATGTCTGATTATGATTTAGATGGTGATTTAGATGTGTTTTTTACACATTTAATGAATGAATCAAATACTTTATACAATAACAATGGCAAAGGGTTTTTTAGTGATGTCACTAATCGATCTAAACTGTCAACTCAAAGTTATGCCTATACGGGGTGGGCAGCCGGATTTTTAATGGTCAATAATGACATTTATCCAGATTTGGTTGTTTTTAATGGAGCAGTGGCAGATGCCAGTCAAAAAAACAAAGATCAGCCTTCATTAAAACAAGCAAATCAATTGTTTTTAAATGCTGAGAATAAAGTGTTTTCTCAAATTAAAGATGAGAAGTGGCTGAATGAAAAAGCCGTTTCACGTGGCGCTGCCTTTGGTGACATCGATAATGATGGTGACATTGATATTGTTGTCAATAATAATAATGGTCCTGCAGACATCTTGATCAATAATCTAAATCCTGAAAAATGGATGGGCATAAAAATCATTGATCCGGAAAATAGAAGTTTAAAAGTTGAATTATATAATGAAAAGCATGCAATGCGATTGAATACAAATACTGATGGTTCATATGCATCAGCTCATGATGATAGAATTGTCATCAATCAAGCTCAAATAGAGTATTACAAAGGCATTAGAATTATTTCAAACTCAACAATTCTGTTAGAAAAACCACTAATACACAACAATAAATATACGACAATAAAAATACCATGAAAAAACTACTAATTCTACTGTTATGGGCCAATTTTGGATTGACGGAGACAAACAAGAATCAAGTTGATTTAGAAAATATTTCAACAGATGGTTTAGATAAAGATGTAGCTAGTGTTTTTGCTGAAACCAAGGCGTTGATTATCAAATCTAGATCTGAAAAGGATACACAGTTAGAACTGTTAGGTACAAAAAAATGGTGTTATTTATTGCACAATTTTAGTTTTTTGGAACAAGCAAAAAACTGTTATTTCTTAATAGGAATGGATGCAAAAAATGAAGCCACATGGCCCTATTTGTATGGCAAAGCAGCCCTAGAACAAGGAAATGTAGAGGATGCATTAAAAGGATTTTTACAAACAATTAATAGAGATTCGAACTACCTGCCTGCTCACTATTATTTGATTCAATTGTCTATTGAAAATGGCGACTTACTTCAGGCCTTTAAACTAAACGGAAATGTCCCAGCTAATTTAAAATTAACCGCTAAGATGTTGGATATTAGTGGGGACTTATATACACAAGTAGAAAATTATCATGTGGCCAATGGTTTTTACAAGCAAGCACTAAGTTTGGCACCGCAATCAAATAGGATTAATTATAAAATTGCACAAAACTATCAAAGACTTGAACAATCAGAAATGGCAGAAAAATATTTTGGAATTTCAGGCCAGTTTGGTATTTCTCTAATTGATCCTTATTATCAACAGGTAAAAGACACGACAGTCGGAGAAGTACCTTATTTAATTCAAGCCAAAAAAGCACTGTCCAATAATGATTATAAGCAAGCCATAAGTTTATATACAAAAGCAATAGAATTTAATCCAAAAAGTAAAAGCGCCCGAACAAATATAGCAGTGGCTTTTTTTCAAGATGGACAAATAGAAAAATCACAAAATTTATTTGAAACGCTTATAGCAGAGTATCCAGATAATCTTAAATTAATTTATAATCTCGCAACAATTGCTCAATCTAAAAATAATAGTAATCTTGCTATCGAATATTTTGAGAGGTACAGAAAAATTAACATTCAAGACAAATTTGTTAACAGAGAATTAGCTGAACTTTATTATCAAAATAAATCATACGACAATGTGATTGAGATTGGAAGTGAAGCACTGTTGGCAGATGATGAAAAAATGCAACTGCTTAAAGCAAAATCATTTGTGCACACTGAGAAATATTCAAAAGCAGTAGAATTGTTAACTCAAATTAATAAGCACAAACCTAATAATAATGAAGTACTTTTACTATTAGCAAAATTGTTTTCACAAGTACCTGATATGGACATTAGAAATTCGGAATTGTCATTAATGTATGCAAAACAGGCTTTTGAAAATAATGTCAATCTACTCAGTTACTGGCAATTAATAATGGCATTGGATGAATCCAATAAATGTGATGAATTAGATAATACAATTTCAGAATTTTCACAATCGGTTAATCTTAATAAAAAGCAAATTAAATCAAAATTATCAATCCAACGTGGAAATGAACTCAGGTGTAAATTTGATTAATCATAAACTCTCAGTTGCACCTATGCTTGATTGGACTGATAAGCATTGCCGTTATTTGCACCGATTAATATCAAAGGATGTATTGCTGTATTCTGAAATGATAACCACTCCGGCAATTCTACAAGGAGACAAACAAAAGTATATTGGATTTAATTCTCAAGAACATCCTGTGGTATTACAATTGGGTGGTTCTGACCCTGGCGATTTAGCAAAGAGCTGCATTATTGCTCAAGAATTTGGTTATGATGAAGTCAATTTAAATGTAGGCTGTCCAAGTGATCGTGTTCAAAAAGGCAGGTTCGGGGCTTGTTTAATGAATGAACCTGAATTGGTTGTTAATTGTATAAAATCAATGTTGCAATCTGTTGACATACCTATAACAGTCAAATGCAGAATTGGCGTTGATGACAATACCAGTTATGAAAATCTTCTGGCTTTTATTCAACATCTGGATCAAGCGGGTTTACAAACCGTTATAATTCATGCTCGCATTGCAATTCTTAAAGGCTTAAGCCCGAAACAAAACCGAACGGTACCACCTTTGAATTATGATTTTGTTTATCGTATCAAAAAAACATTGCCCCATTTGAATATTGTTATTAATGGTGGAATTGAGACTGTAGAACAAGCGCAAAAGCATTTAAAATATGTTGATGGAGTTATGTTGGGCAGAGCCATATGGAATAATCCATGGTTACTTAATGATTTAGGGGAAACATTATTTGATACCCATACACAAACCACCAGGGATGATGTCCTAAAGCACTATCAAAATTATTGTCAGCAACAATTAGATGATGGGGTGAAACTGCATTGGTTATTGCCACCTATTCTTAACTTGTTCCATGGAATATCCGGTAATAAAAAATGGAAAAATTACTTAGTCACTCAGGCCCCATTAAGAAAAAATGATCTGTCAGTTTTTGATGAAGCCAGAGAATTTGTGACGTTGAATTGATATCAATGCTATTGGTGTTTAATTTAAACTTATTATTTAGTGCCTAACAGTTTATGAAATAAAGCAATGTGTTTTAATGCCCAATAATCCCAGTTATATTGCTCTATTGTATGTGAAACTCGCTGTTTTCGTTCGATATATTCATTTTTAAGATTTCGGATAATTGATTTTAATGAATCAATATCGTTCCATTTGTATTCTATATGGGGAAAATCTGGAATTACCCCAATTGCAGGTGCAATTGACATAGTTCCACAAGCCAATGCCTCCATAAAAGGGACAGGCCCACCCTCATATAATGCCGGTACAAGTAGGTAATCAACAGATCGATAAAAGTCAGCCATAGAATCAAAATTCCATGTTGGAACGCCCCATGAGTCTGAAGTAGAAACAATTTGCATGTTTTTCATTAGTTCATTGTCTGCTAATAAGGACTGAACCAAGTTTTCTCCTTTTCTGCCTCCATCATAAATTCTTCCCACAAGACCTATGGTTAGTTTTGGTTTAAAACTGGCATCAGCTCCTGTAGGAATCACAGTAATTTTATCTTCAGGAATATTGAATGCCTTAACTGAGGACTTTGTGTGATTTGAAATGGCGACGCAATGGTCAACTTCATGGGCAGATGATTCCCACTTGTCATTGAGTTTATCTGGATCATAGTGGGTGAAATTTGCGACAACAATTCCATTTGCCGGTTTTTTATTAAAGTATCCGTAGTTGATGTAGTAATGGATATTGGCATCAGGATAATCGGCATTTATAACAGTGTTAGGTAATTTTTTTGCAATCTCTCGTGCCATTCTGTGCATGATCCAACCAGGTTTTTCTGTAATAATTCTTAATTTAATTTGCTGGTTTCTGTTGATAAATTTTGGAGACTCAAATGATTTCGTGGATTTTTTAAGTAACATTAAATCACTTTCAGGTGTTAGACGTTGATCATATAATCTTCTGGTGACATTTTCATAATGAATGGCTGTTGCGTTAGCTACATAGAGAATGTCCTTATCAAAGAAATTTTTGTATTCTAAACATAATATGATATCTTGTGCAGCAACATCACATCGTTCATCAAATTGAATCTGTAAAAATTCATCTTTTTCAAGCATTAAAAAAGCGCCTGTAATGGCAGGAACAACTAAATTATTTGACACCCTTGGGTCTTGATAGTGAATTTGGTTCTTGTACCTGTGATATGGCATGTTTTTGTCATCAAAAAATACACCAGCATGCTGGATATTGTTATTTTTAAATCTTAAATTAGCGCCAACAATCCCAACATTTGAATTAGTAATTTGATGATAGGCATTAGACAGGCATGCTTGATCTAAAATAATATCGTCATTCAGAAATAAAACAAACTGACCGTTTGCTTTTGATGCCAGTAAATTGTTATTTTTAGAAAAGTGATAGGGTTTTTCTTCAACAATTGAAATCTCAAATGAATAATTAGCTGGGTTTATCATGTGTTGATTGTTGCCATTCCATGAGCAATGAAATTCAATTTCGAATCCTTTTGTATCAGATTTTTCGATACTATCTAATAAATTCGTGAGATTGTCATTGTTTTGACTAATAGTTAAAATTGAGATTTTATTGGTCATTGTTTTTCCTGTGGGACTAGGTTGTCAATTACATTGTAATAATTTATCAGCATTTGATCATAAGTTTGCATGTTTTTAAATAACTTTTTTGAACCTTTTGAGAAGGACCGCCGTGTTTGATCATTGTTGACTAATTCAAGTAACAATGTTTCTAATTGTTGAATGTCTTCTTCATCGTAATAAAAAGCATTATAATTTTCAATACATTGTTCTATTATACCAAAACAAGGTGTTGTGACTATTGGCAGTGAGAAATACATGGCTTCGAGAATAACCCTAGGAAAGCTTTCTATTCTTGATGTAAATACAAACACGTCAGCCATAGAATAAAAATCATAGGTTTTTGTATTCACCAATTTATCAGTTTCAGGAATTAAAATAATTTTATCTCTGATCTCTTTAGAATAACCTTCAACTGTTTTTTTCACGAAATTTGAGTATTCATCCGTTTTATTAAGCGGATTTGAACCCATACCAACTATGATGGCTTTTGTGGGGTTTTTAGCCTGTGACAATATATTTGGCAATGCTTTAACAAAATCTAATTGACCTTTTCTGGAAGAAACTGTTCCTAAAGACAATAACACAACTTCATCTTCTTTAATGCCAAATGTTTTTCTAATTTCGTAGCGACTGTTAATTGAGTCTTGGTTTAACAGCGAAGTATTTAATGAATTATGAATAACTTTAAATGCATTGTTTTTATCCATAAAACTCCAGATTTTTCGAGTAGCATCCGCAACAAATATCACTTGAGTGGCAATTGTAAAAGTTAATTGGGCAATTGTATTCAACGGAGATGATAAATAATCGAAGTAAGATCTTGGTGGTTCACTTTCTCTTGGTATCCAGATACTCGAAATATTGGCCATTTTTGCAGCATGAACCATGCTAAAAGTTTGCAATGTATTTGCAATTAATACTTGGCAGTTTAGTGTTTTTAATTTCTGTGAAAAAATTTCAACCTGAGTACTCCATTCGTCAGCATCATCTTGTAATTTATGAAGAGAATTATCGATAATGACTTGAATGCCATGTTCTTTATATTTTGTACTAAGCGGCCCATCTGCTGGTGATTGAACAATGGGAGTTATTCCATATAAACGCTTTAAGCCAATGGCCAATTCAAATAGGCTATTTTGAGCCCCTTGTGAACGCATATTATGGCTACAAAACAACACTATATTTGAGGTGTTATCATGCTCGCATATCCATGGGCTAGTTTCACAAAAATCAAAGGATCTAATCAATTGAAAACTGTGATCATATTTGGCATACAAACTAAATTTGTGGATATTACCATCTAAGTACTTAGTTGGTACATTGATTTGAAACCCGCTTAAACATTGAATATTATGAGATCTATTAACATCTTCTCTGAGTATTGTGTTTTTAACACTGATTCCTTCTTTATCATTGATAACGAGCAAAAGTTCAACTACTGAGTGTTGACTGGTGCTTTCAATACTAAAAATCCAACCACTAATTCCAGCAGCACTAATATACTCTACATTGGATTTAAACTTCTTCTGAGGTTTGACAATTTTTATATCATTAAGATTAATAGTCTTAGCGGACTTTGAAACTATAGAAATATCTTTAGATGTTTCCATTAGTTTATTAAATAGAAAATCCTGTTCCAATGATTTAGGTATTGATAGTGGTACATCTTCAAATGGATAGTCATTTTTATCAAAGACACACATGATTTCATAAGGTTGAATTTTTTGAATTAACTCTTTGTTAAAAATCACTCCTTGACATAATAACACGTAGGAATAGGATTGCATTAATCTATTTAAATCGTAGGATTCTTGATTTTCAGTAAAAATAATGAGCTTTCTATCACTTAATGCGTGGTTGACATATTTACTTATTGAAAATTGGTCTGTATTTAAATAAATAAATTCTTCAATATGATGAGGTATATCCTGAGACAAATTATTCAATTTTAAATTATATTGATTGAATCCGTTTACCCCTTGTTTTAAAATAATTGATTCAATGCCACGAACCTCCAACCATTTAATCATCTTACTAGAGGATTTTGAGGGTTTGCTATTATCAATTATATCTGATTTATTTATTGATACATCATCCTCAAGAATATTGACGGGCGAATATGTAATGTTGTCAATGACATTGGGTAGTTCGAATTCTAATAATGTATCTATATCATTGTTCTGAAACAAATCAAAAGAATTATGCAACCTGCTTAAAAACCCATTAAATCTAGATTCCTTTTCTTTCTGAGATCTGCTTAATCTTTTATCAATATATGTATCATTATTATTAAAGATACGTGCGCCAGCTTGAACTTCAAGGTAGCCAAACAAAATAAAATGTTCTAGTGCGTTAATAAACTGTCCATCTAAAATGGCTTGGTTTACGTCATCGTTGTTTTCTAAGTATTCTGATGAATTAAATGATTCAATCACTTTCCAAGGGATTTCATTAAATTTACTTTCAAGAGAATCAATTTTGGCATTCAAGATATTTAACCGTTCAAATATATTTTTTATTCTTAATGGGTTTAAGTAACTAATAGGGTTAGATTTAATCTTAAGAATTCTGTCATTTAGCGAGACTCTTTCAGTGACTTTACTGCCAATGTGTAATGTGTATAAGGTATGAAATTGTTTTATGTTATTGGCAGCATTGTCTTTATAATTTATGTGTTTTTCATGACTGTTTTTACAAGAATTAATGAAATCTGTCATTGACGATGTAATGTTTGACTTTGCTTGTATTAGGTTTTGTTGAATATTAATTTGGTTTTGCTTGAGATCAGAGATATAGGCTTGGTTTCTGGTTAACGAATTACGTAATGTACTGATTTGTTCATTTTTATCGGTATTTGTTTTTTCTAAGTTTGATATTTTTTTTTGGCCATCTGTAATCAAAATTTTTGCTTTGTTTTTTATAGATGTAATCTTATTCATTAAAAGATTGTTATTTTTATGAATAAGATTAAGTTTAGTATGTTGCAGTGCTTTGTGGTCTATTAATTTTTTATTATTATTGCGAACTTTACTTATGATGGCGAATGAATTTTCAATTTTTTTATCTTGGTTTTGTAATAATTCATTCAGTTTTTTTGACTTCTCTTGTTCAGATGATAATTGGAGTTTAATTAATTTGATTTCCTTGTTATTCCTGTCTCTTATACACATCTCCG
>CAJXVJ010000009.1 GCA_913061105.1 uncultured Alcanivoracaceae bacterium
GTCTCGTGGGCTCGGAGATGTGTATAAGAGACAGGAATCAAATATAAACCCAGAAACTCAGTAATTGTCACTAAACGTTTGGGTCATAACAAAACGGTAGTAAGGAAAAATAATACCACAAAAGTTAAAACTAATACAATTAAGAGCAGATATTCCAACACTGGCAAAAGTTCTACAATAAAAAGAAATGGAACTAAAACGAGGGTTAAAAAATCTAATACAACCAAGGTTGGAGTTAAGAAAACCAACTATTCTAGAACTGGAAATACAACTGTAAAAAGAACTAAAAAAACCACTAATAATCAATACGGTAAGAAAACCACTGCAAAAACAGGTAAGAAAACCACTGTAAATAATGGTAAAAAGACCACTGTTAAAAAGACAAAGAAGACTAAAAAAACCAAAGATGGTAAAAAAGTTACGAAAACAAGTAAGAAAACCGTAAAAAAGAATAAATGATTCTTTTACAAACCCTAATTGAATTTTAAATTAGAGGTTTTGTTTCAAAAAATACAAATGGTGTTGGCATGTTAAATTTATGTCAGCACCATATTGTTTCTAGTGTAAAAAACAGATCGTAATAATAAGACCTTACTTTTCTTTTCTGCGGTATATAATATGATAGACCAACCCAACTAAAACACTACCACCAATGAGATTTCCCATAATCACAGGGATTAAATTTTGCATCATTCCCATCCATGATATGACATCCGTATGTGTACCAACATCTCCATAAGCTTCTATCATCATCGCCATCGGAAAGAAATACATATTAGCAATACTGTGCTCAAATCCAGCGGCCACAAAAGCGGAAATCGGAAATATAATCGCTACAGCTTTATCAATCACACTGCGCCCCGCTAAGGCCATCCAGACAGCCATACAAACAAGTACATTACAAAGCATACCTTTAAAAAATGCCGTCCAAAATGGGAGTGATCCTTTAGCTGTGGCTATTGCCACGTATTGTTTTGCTACTTGTCCTGAATTCATTTCAGTGTGACCAGATAAATACACCAATACCGCTAAACTGCTGGCACCAATGAAATTTGCTATGCAGATAATCACCCAACTTTTGAGTAAGTCGCTAGTTGAAAGCTTTCCTTCAGCCCAAGCCATGGCTTGCAAGTTATTTCCAGTGAACAACTCTGCACCTGCAACAATAACTAAAATTAACCCCAAGGAAAATGTCAGCCCTCCCAAGATTTGACTGGTTGCAAAGCTTAAAGAGTCATCAGACTTTACTAAAACAAAATAAAGCGCACCAAGACCGATAAAAGCACCGGCTAAAACGCCTAACATTAACATAGATAAAAAAGGCAGGCGCGCTTTTACAACTCCTATAGACTCAACTTTTTCAGCAATTTCTTTTGGTGAAAAAGCATCAAAACCATAAATATCTGACACGATTCTCTCTCCTATTATTAATTCAGTTTTTATTGATTAAATGAAACCTATTCTTACTATACAATAAAACTAAATTATGGAACTTGATATATGACAAATTTAGAGATATTAGTTAACTCTTTTATTGATAACAATACTCAATAAAAACAGAGTAGTAGAAACAACAATAAAGGCTGTTCCAATACTGAAGTTATCAACCAAAATACCGAAAACAATCGCTAATATTGCCGTCATTATAGTTTTAAGCAATGATTGTGCAGAAATGACAGAAGTCAAAATATCATTAGGAACATTATCAGAAACCACACCTGTTAGTATGGGTTTTCTGATGTTTTCGATGATGTAAATACCTATCATAGATATTAAACCTAATACCCAAAATTTTAGAACGATAAAAACACCACATAAAACCCCTAAACAAAAACCCACAATCAAACTATTGTATGAGATGTTGAGTTTATTTTTATCATAAAACCATGAAGCCAAACGAGAGGCCTGAGAAGTTGCCAGAAAGATAAAAAAGTATAAGGCGCCAACGACCAATCCATTTTTCTTATCAAAATCTACTGTTAGCATAATGGGCATTAGAATTGCCACTTGAATCATAATTAGCTGTATATAATCTTTAACAGCTTTAAGATATGCCGAATGGGCAGCCGAAGAATTAATGATTTTTAATACATTAATTTGTCTCATGATATTAAAAAAGGATTTAATCGTAGTAACTAATGGTGCCTTTTCATGTTGATGGGTACTTTTGTTCAGCTCTTTTGGATAGGAATATATCAACATTAAATTGAATAAATAAGGGACAATGGAATACAAAAATATATTTTGAAATGACCCAGTATGAAAGACTATCAATCCAGCAATCAATGATGACAACGCAGATCCTTTTTGAGACCAAGAACGGGTATGCCCATAATAACTGATCTTATGATCCTGCCAATTTTTCAATGCCAAATAATCAATGATCATGCCTTTATGTGTGCCCGATCGAAATGCATCACCAACACCATAAAGAATAAATGCCAGCATAAACCACCAAAAATTCTCTGCACTATAAAACAGATAAAAACTAACAATATAGGCCACAAATGAAAGCATTAATGCATTTTTTCGCCCATAAGTATCAGCCAACAAACCAGAAGGGACTTCAATCACATTAATTAAAACTTCACGTACAGCATACAAAACCCCAATCTGTGTATAAGGCAGGCCTTTTTCTACCAAAAACAAAATAAAGAAAGCATCAAAAAACCGTAAATTTTTCAAAAACCCATAGGCACAAAATTTGTAATACTGTTTATTTTTAGAAAATGAGACCATTAAACAAATTGTACAACAACTCGGCTATGCTCACAAATCTAATTCGTATAGGAAATATGTGAATACTTATCATCAAGTTTTACAATCTCAAATATGCAAAATAAAGAAGGTTTTAAGGCGTTATTCGAGAGAGCCGACAAAGCACTATATGCTGCTAAAGCATCTGGTGGCAATCAGATCAATTTGGCAAAATTATAAATTCAAAAGTGAATTATATAATCACTTTTTTAGAAGTTTTAGTAGCAGTTATTCTTAGGCTCAATCAAGTTAAAAAAACTATTATTCTACCTTGATTGAACTCTTATATATCAGTTAGTCTTTAACAAGAACAACTTTTCCTTTGCGTTCACCACCAGCTGCGACTGTAATAGCCTCTTTGATGTCTTTCACTTTGTATGTTGCATGAATCGGCGCAGATAACTTACCCGTTGCAATTAAGCCAATGATATTTCCGAAAACTTCTTTTTGTCGTTCAGGTGTTGCGGTACGGAACCATTTAGCCAACCAGAAACCGCGTACTGTAATGTCTTTAAATATGATGATTGTAGGAGCAAGCGTGCAAGGTTCACCACTCATGGCACCATAATTGACTATAGTTCCTCCATCACACAATGTCTCACCTAATCTATTCGTCGCTGCACCACCTACCGCATCAATGCCCAACTTAATGTCAGCACCATCGGTTGCAGCTTTCACTCTCTTTGACAAACTAAGGCCATCTAGGTTTCCATCGACCAATACCACATCTGCACCAGCAGCAAGCATAGGTTCAATCAAAGACTCACGGCGAACCACATTAACTGTTTTTAAGCCCCTTAGTTTTGCTAGAGCTACCAAATATGATCCAACCCCAGAATTGGCGGCATTTTGTATTACCCAATCACCAGGTTCTAAATCAACAAATTCGCTGAGCATTAATGAAGCTGTGGGAGGGTTAATCGTTATCATAGACAATTGAATGGGATCAACTCCATTGGGCAGAGGAACCAGTGATTTCGCATCCGCCACCATATGTGTTGCCCAAGACCCTATTCCCATCGGCAGCAATACGGTTTGTCCAATATCTGGCCCAACAACTCCTGGTCCATGTTCAACCACTTTAGCAACACCTTCGTTGCCACCAATTGCTGGTAATGGCGGTAAAATACCATACTGCCCTGTCAAAGTAAGAACATCCGAAGGGTTAATAGGTGCAGCAAGCATTTCAAGTAATACTTGGCCATCAGCCAGTATTGGTTTTTCGAAAGAGATTGCTTCGATTACGTCTTGTGGAACTGGCCCACGGGTTTGATATTCTGCTTTTAACATACAGTTTTTCCTGATAATTTGATTGTTGATTAATTTAGCGAACTGAATTACTGCCATATAAACCTGCAGTAGATTTGCAGGGTTATAAAAGATTATAAGTTTAACATAATTTCAAGTTTTAAATTAAACTATTGTGTTATTCCAGATCAATTGAAGAATACAACTGAAATGCAATTATAAAAAGTTGCTGTGTATTGGGGTATATTGATTGGATGGTAGATTTTAACTCAATTAATGACATGTTTTCTTGTTGTGCATGACTATCGTTAAGAAAATTAATCTGAATTGGTTCTACAGATAAAATTTTTAAAAAACCAAATGCCCTACCTTCTTCGTGAGTCAAAGCTTCAACTTTGGTCTCAGGAATGAAATCTTTTTCAGATTTATCCCGAATGGTGATGGTTTTTTTCCCCGACAATATATCTGCTTCAAAGCGTTGATAAAATGTAATCTGATGCATGTTACTTATTACTTGAATTCAGTACTTCCGATTCAAATCTCTTATCTAAATAAGATTCATCTAATGTTTTGTGCCACAGCCCTTTTTTTTGGCCTTTGTCTTTGGCTATTTCACCTATTCTTCCGGGGTTGAATTTTAATGGATTATTAGTTTTATAGGATGCTACTGGATCGGTCAATGCGTGTTCTGGTGTAATGATTTTCCAGCCTTGTTTACGAAGTTCATCAACTAAATCACCAATAAACAAAGCGGTAATGTCCATTTCATGTAACAGCAATACATGTTTGGGAGAACGATCTAATTGCTCAATTGCCATTTGATCATAATAATGGATGCTTTCCATTAACACATCCACGTAAAATTTTCTTAAGGCTGTCATGTTGATCTTTGTGCCTTTTTTTATTTCTCTTTGAAACAAAACTTCGATGTACCAATCGTAATTATTTAAAGTGATATATGCATTTGTATATCCTTTTTGTTTCAATAATGCCCGCATTCCATCGCGTTTTTCAACGGTATCACCTTCCCTTAAATACGGAAAACGGAACCATTTACGGAAATTTGTAAATGAATTCAAGAGAGAGTCAGCCAATAAAAACTCTGCTTTATAATCTTCAAGGCTTAAATTATTAATATTTGGATGGTTGTGGGTATGATTGGCAATGATGTGACCTGCATCATTGTAGGCAGTTAAGCGTTTTACTCCTTCTTCATCTAATCGTTTACTGACTGAGAAAAATGCAACCTGATTGACATCATGGTCCTTTAAATTTTTAATTAATTTCTTGGCTCGCGTTGGTCCATCAAAATATCCTTGAGCAGCCCTTGGTGAATCATCAAATGTGATGGCTATTTCTTTGCCAAAAGACATCACACTATAGGCAGTTAATAATAAAGTTAACCAAAAAGATTTCATATTATTTTATAAAATATAGATTACGGATTGATTGAATCAAAACTGTTCATAAAAATCAAGTCAATCGAATTAAAGTCAACACCTACCATATTAATTAAAGTGGCTAAATTGGCTTTAACAATCCCAGACCCTAATACAGGGTCTAAGTTTTCAGATAAATCATTAACCGTATGGTATCCAAAATAAGTACCAATGTCAGGTTGATTAGAGGTAACAGCAGGGATTCCAGCATTTGAAAAGCTTAAAAAATCTGTACAACACATGTTTAGGCTGATTTGCCAATCGATATCTGAATACAATGCCCCATTGGCAGCAACAGTTTCTGCCAGAGTTTGATAGCTTGATGTATTGGTACCAGCAATAGCAACATTTCTGTCATCCAATCTGTAACTAATCATGTCCATGTTTAGCATGGTTTTAACTTTGGAAATATCTCCATCATTGCTTAATTGAGTGACCACATCTTTTGAACCCAATAATCCAGACTCTTCTTCAATAAAGCACATAAATAAAATTGAGGCATCTGTCTGGTACTGGCTGATGACATTGGCAACTTCTAAAACGCCCGAACATCCTGATGCATTGTCTTCTGCTCCAGGTGACGGCAATGCATTGTTCCATGTTTGATTTCTAGAATCAAGATGGGCACCAACCACATACCAGTCATCTGGCCTGGTTGTGCCTTGTTTAAAACCTAAAACATTAGATCCCCTGTAATTCGCATGCAATGATACACGTGAAGTGACAAAACCCAAGTCCTCAAACTTTGTTTCTAACCAATCACCTGCAATGACCAAATCAGCAGCTAACATGCGGTCCAAACTTGACAGATATTCTACTTGGCTAAACCACCGATCAGCATCGACTTTATCGATTAATAATTGAACATCTGAATTGCCACGCAGTAGTTCCTGATTCTGCCTATTTGCGTATTGGTAGGATAAAACTTTATTCTTTGAAAACGGGCCGATTGAGTCATGCCCATAGACTTGATTCTTATTAACAAAATTTTTCAAATCTATCAACTGTGAACTGTTGTTTGCAAATACAACATCTAATTGACTGTGCAGATGTTCATCAAGGCCTGAATGATCACAATGTCCCAATGTTTGAAAGGCTAAATTATCGACATCAACGTCTTTAAGCGTGTTTAAAACTGTGACAGATTTAGATAGCTTATCCATTTGATCATTACCCACAGCAACAATCATTTTATCGCCCATTTCAACCCACCAATCAACGGTGCTATTGTTTTTGATTTCTAAAATTTTGTTTGGACCAATGTTGTCGATATTAATAATGGTTAGATCTCTGATATCAGAGCTGTATGCTGTTCCAGATAAAAGTAACAAGCCCAATAATCTAAATGTATTTTGCATATTAATTCTCAATTATAAATATCAATATAACCAGTATACTGGCAGGTCAACCTTTTGTGTGAATTATCTTACTACAAAATAAACGGTTACTGTTCAAGTATTGTAAGGATATTTAGAGTTTTGTGCACTTGAACACGTTTTAATGAAAATGCTGTATATAAGTATATTATGAGATTAAAAAAAACCGCTATTAAAGCGGCTTTTCTTAATATTGCTTTGTGATGTTATTTAATCACTTCAAAAACGGGAGTGTAGTCACTGCCTGGTAACTTCATGCGTTTTTGGTCAACAAATGACTGTAATAACACATCAAGCTTTTCCATTAGTTTCTTATTTCCAGCAATTTTATATACACCGTGATCTTCAATCTGCTTCCGTCCGAATTCTTTCACATTTCCGGCCACGATACCTGAAAATGCTTTACGTAAATCAGCAGCCAATTCATTAACAGGCTGATCCTGGTCTAAATTTAAATTCAGCATATTTTCATGTGTTGGCACAAATGGAAATTGAAAGCTTTCTTCAATCTTTAGGTTCCAATCAAAAAAATAACTAACCTGTTGTTCAGTTCTGTATTCTTTCACTCGATTCAATCCTTGCATCATATGTGTGGCTACTTTTTCTGGGTCTTCAATAATGATTTCATACAATTCGGCTACTTCATCACCCAAAGCAAACCTGATAAAAGCATCAATTTGTTTGAAATACTCTTCTGATTCTTTTGGTCCCGTCATGATAAAAGGATAAGGGTTATCTTTGTTATCAGGGTGTGACAAAATTCCTATCAAATAAAGAATCTCTTCTGCTGTGCCAACACCACCAGGAAAAACAATAATTCCATGACCCAAACGAACAAAAGCTTCTAATCTTTTTTCAATGTCTGGCATTATGACCAATTTATTAACAATCGGATTAGGGGCTTCTGCAGCGATGATACCTGGCTCTGTTAATCCTATGTAACGTCCATCAAGAGTTCTTTGTTTGGCATGACCTACTGATGCGCCCTTCATTGGGCCTTTCATGGCTCCAGTACCGCAGCCTGTACATATGTCTGCTTCTCTTAATCCCAGTTGATACCCTACATTTTTTGTGTATTGGTACTCAACTTGATTAATTGAATGTCCTCCCCAACAAACAACCAAATTTGGTTCTTTTCCATATTGATGCACTTCTCCTCTTCTTAGCATTTCAAATACCATGTTGGTTATGCCTGAGGTCGTAGTTACATCATAGAGCCCGTTATTGTGTTTGCTACTTTGAAAAATAATGTCTCTTAATACTGCAAAAATTAAATCTCTGATGCCTGAGATCATTTTCCCATCTACAAATGCTTGTGCAGGTGCGTTTATAAACTCTAAATGTATGCCACGCTCTCTGGGCAACAACGTAACATCAAAATCTTGATATCGTGACAATACAGCCATGGCATCGTCTTCTTTTGAATCACAATTTAGAACTGCCAAACAGCATTTTCTAAACAGTGCGTGAATTGAGCCCGTGCCCATTTCTAACATTCTATTAACTTCATCTTGTGATAAAAGCATCATGCCACCACGTGCAGCTATAATGCATTTATCTATTGTTTCTTCTTCGTTACAATTCATGTAATCTCCTGTTGTTTAAAGCGTTTCCCCTATGGAAACAGCAAATAATTAAGTCAATGATTTCGATGATTGTAATCATCATCCATAATAAACTTAGTAAATAATGTGATATGCTTCAATCCAAATTAGGAAATGAAGCCGTTGTACTGATAAAATTGAATGGTCATATTGTCTTAACTGTTCATTCATGTCCATGAACTTCAACAGAAAGGGAAAGTTTTATACTAGAATTTATTACTTTGTTACAGTATTGTAATATTCAAACCCATGTTTCTTGTTTTTTTTATCATGATTTGGCTTTATTTTTAAAGCGACCTACCATATTATAATAATCTCTTGCAATTGCAATCCTTTTAAGGAATATTTATGACTGAAATCCCATTATTGCTGTTTACTGGCATAATTATATTATTCATTGCCACCAACGCAAAAGCCCGCGACATAGCCAGAGCCTATGCTAAACGCGAGACTTTGGGACGTGATTTTGTGTTTTTAGATGACTCTATAGCATTAAAATCCATGAAGATTACCAAGGTAAAAGGCCGATTTGGATTTCAACGTTCCTATGCTTTCGAATACAATCAAGGTGATTATCAAAGATATAATGGGAAGATTGAATTAATGGGTTACAAAGTGTTCAATATTCAATTTTTTCATCCAGACCACATAGAACAATCACATGAATAAAAAACCCATATTTAGGCTAAT
Source organism: uncultured Alcanivoracaceae bacterium (assembly GCA_913061105.1). GTDB lineage: Bacteria > Pseudomonadota > Gammaproteobacteria > Xanthomonadales > Marinicellaceae > NORP309. The sequence goes on from CAJXVJ010000009.1 coordinate 9,115, forward strand.
GGCTTATGCAAAAGGCCATCGAGTAACTGTTTTTCTTGCCTCTATGTGTTCTGTCATAAACAAGCTGTTTGATATCGCTCCTGAAATTTTAATCGGTATTGCAATAGACGTCGTTGTCAGTCAAGAAGATTCTTTTTTGTCAAATTTTGGTTTTGTTGATCCCAAGTCTCAACTTATTGCATTGGCAGTATTAACCTTTATTATTTGGCTAGGTGAATCTATTTTTCAATTTCTTTATGCTATTTTGTGGCGCAATCTAGCACAGGCACTGCAACACCAAATGCGAACAGACACCTATAATCACATGCAACACCAAGACATGGCATTTTTCGAGGATCAAACCAGTGGAAATTTAACCTCAATTTTAAATGATGATGTGAATCAATTAGAAAGGTTTCTGAATGTGGGTGCCAATGATATCATCCAAGTCATAGTGTCAGTGATTGGTGTGGGCGCGGTGTTTTTTTATATCTCTGTAAAAATTGCTGTTTTTGCTTTCTTACCCATTCCTCTTATTATATTTGGTGCTTTTTTCTTTCAAAGAAAAGCCCAACCACGCTATACAGAGGTCAGAAGACAAACAGGTATATTGGCCACAGCAATCTCAAATAAGATCATGGGAATTGCCACCATTAAAAGCTTTACCCGAGAAAAACAAGAGCTTGAAAATCTATCTGATTTAAGCCAAGACTATTTACATGCGAATAAGGAAGCCATTAAGATAAGTGCTGCATTTACACCCATTATTCGCATGGCCATTTTAACCGGGTTTTTGGCCACTTTTATTATTGGCGGATTTGATGCTTTAGATGGTGTGATTTCTGTAGGATCCTATGGGATGCTGGTATTTTTAACCCAAAGGTTATTGTGGCCTTTTACATCTTTGGCTGTAACAATGGACTTGTATGAAAGAGCAATGGCATCAGTTAGAAGGATATTGGATTTACTAGAAACCCCCATAGTCATTCGTGACAATGAAAACACCCAAACTGCAGACATGACCCAAGACATTTGTTTTAAAGACGTCAACTTTAGTTACCAACAACAAACAAATCAAGTATTATCTAATATCAATATTACCTTAGAAAAATCTAAAATGACTGCGTTTGTGGGGCAAACAGGTTCTGGTAAAAGTACCTTAATGAAATTACTGCTACGATTTTATTCGCCAAAAACTGGTACCATTAAAATTAATGATATAGATTTAAACAATATTAAAATCAAAGACTTGAGAAAATCTATTGGACTGGTTTCTCAGGATATATTTCTATTTGATGGATCCATAAAAGATAACATAGCTTATGGAAAAGATGATCCATCAGATTCTGAAATTAAAATCGCAGCTCAACAAGCTGAAGCTTTAGATTTTATAGAATCACTGCCCAATGGATTTGATACAATGGTTGGAGAACGTGGCATGAAACTATCAGGTGGCCAAAGGCAACGCATTTCATTTGCCAGGGCCATATTGAAAAACCCAGATATATTAATCTTAGATGAAGCCACATCAGCGGTTGATAATGAAACTGAAGCAGCCATCCAAAAATCCATGCTTAAAATTGCGAAGAACCGAACCTTACTTGTCATAGCACACAGGTTATCTACCATTGTTAATGCAGATATTATTCATGTATTAGACCAAGGCCAAATTGTAGAATCAGGCAATCACAAGGAACTATTGGCACTCAACGGTATTTATTCGAATTTATGGAATATCCAAACAGGTGTTATTGTAAATTAATTCTAATCAAATCCTGATGCAAAAATTGGATCATAATCGAAATCATACACAGGCTGTAGATCTGCTCCGTTGACGACACCCAATTCTGTATAACCTGTGTATCCAGGAAATATAAAGCCTAGAAATCGATTTTGCATGCGTTTCATTAACACTTCACTGACCACATCTCTGTAGTCAACCGTTACATCAACATCATCTTCCTGATATAATTGGTTAGTTGCTAATCCAGGGAATTGACCATGAAATCCAGGATTGACATTGTCACCAATAATAAACATGGGGTTTCCGTAACCATGATCAGTTCCATTGCTGTCATTTTCATATGCCCTACGCCCAAACTCACTTTGAACAATTATGGTAAACTTACCAGCATTATTGGCAGATAAATCTTGATAAAGTGCCTTAAGTCCATCAGAAACTTCTTGTACTAAATTGGCAAACTCACCAGTATCACCAGTGCCTTGCCCAATATGCGTGTCCCATCCACCTGAAGGAATATAGGCCACTTCTAAATCAACTTGTTCTTTGTACATTTGTGCTATGGTTCTCAATTGATTGCCAAAATATCCAACCGGATATTGTGCCCCATTATCTGGAACATAATTTTCCCAGTCGATGCCTTGGACTATCTGTGAAGCAAGTAAAGTTTGATTGGCCACAGTATCTTCTAGAGATGATGGTGTGTTATAAATTTCAGCAAGGGTATTTTGCATTGCAGATTCCCATGCCCAATGACCTTGGTTTAGGCTAAACTCATCGGGTGAACCCATCACCAATGAGCTAGGATTACCCAAAACTGCATCAGTATTGTTATAAGAAGGCACTACTGATGGAATCAAAGCATCATCAGGTGTAGTCAAGGATGAATTAAAATAGCGAGTTAACCAACCTGTACCTAAATTAGAAGATGGTGTTTCTACACCTAATTCCATTAAAGCTGTAGAAACAAAGTGGCTGCGATTGGCTTCTACTAGACCTGTAGCATGCACAATTGCCATTTTATCGTCATTAAATAAATCTCGCATACCCGTTGCATTGGGATGAAAACCGAATGCATTTTGTCCATTGAGTGGTAATGATAAATTATTGGATATATGCAATGATGGACGTAACTGTGTGGTGTAAGCTATATAATCCGCACCTGATCTTGGTGGCATAAAGTTTAAACCATCCATGCCTCCATTGAGAAAAACATAAATTAATAAATCTTTTGAACTGTTAGTTTCACCTCCAAAGAGACCACTGCCAAATCCAACTTGAACTCCACCAAGACCTGCCAATGTGACTAATCCTGATCCTTTTAAAAATTGTCTTCTGTTTAATTTTTTCATGATGGACTACCTGTAGTTAAATTCTGAAGTGAGAAAAATGGTCGATACCACCGCAAATAACCTTTCTTGATTGTATCCTGGCCAATCATTGTTTGATAAATCTATGGGTGTATTTCGATCAGTTCCTTGTGGGTCTGATGTATCATCATATGACATGAAATTAGCCAATTTGTCTTGGGTATTTGAGTTGGGTGACATTCCACAAGCCCTTTCAAACCAGTAATTAACTATGTTGTTTGCCGTTCTGTCATTTGCATTTGGAAATTGATTCAATGTCATATTCAAAACATCATTGTAAGTGTTATCATTGTCATCTCTAAATCTCGCCATCCATTGCATAAACCGCCAGGTAGACATGATGCTTGATGCACTCAACCAAGCTGCTTTTGTATCAGGATAACCATTGGGAGAAGTCCAATGAAACAAATTTTGACCGGTATTACGAAATTCCCAAAACATCCAAGATGAGTGTTCATTGGTTGGATCAAAGTCATAGGTGAAACCCATTTGTCTCATGCTTGCAACAGTTCTTTCAAATGGGCGTTTGATCTTTTCGCCCCAAGTATTCATAAACTCAGGTGACTTTAATAATGTTTCCATTGCCAATTTAATTTGATCAGGGGCTTGCCAATTTTGATGCAATGTTTGCTTAACTGCATCGATAATTGATTGCGGTGGATTATCACTGATAAACCTCTTACACATCTTAGTGGCCAGAAATTCAGCTGTTGCTGGATGTTCTGCCAACATATCTAGTATGTCCTGCATGTCTTTTAGTTTATTATTTTGATCAAAAGTGAATGTATTGCCCATGATTTCTTTGCTGCCTTCATCATGCCAATCATCTCGGAACAAAAATTCACCAGTAGCGATATTACCATTTTGATAATCCCACCAATCAGCTCCACTGTATGACCAACCAGTTAATGCCCTGGCCATTTCAACCACATCAGCTTCTACATAACCCACTTTCCTGCCTTGTGCATCAAGGGGCACGTCTGCTGCTGGCATGTGGCCCAAATAGTTTTTTGCACTGATGGTATGTAGCTCAAGTAATTCTCTTGCAAAGTTTTCATTGGGTGCATCTTTGTTATTATAGGCATTGCCTAAATAATCTAACATACAGTTCGATCTCGTCACGTCTTCAAGCATTTGTCTAAAGTTTCCCAATGTATTATTTCTGATCACATCGCGGTCATAGTGAACGAACATGGGCTGTATTCCATCTCCATCCATATACACATTGAAATGGTTGTGCCAAAAATCAGCCATGATTTCAAATAATTGTCTCTTACTTTGGATGGCCAACATAAATGATGCATAAAAGGTTTCTCTGCCTGGTAAAATGCGGAAATCCCATTCTATTTCTCCTTCATCAGGTCTTCTAGAGTGTTGTTGATATAGCTCCATTCTGGTTTTATTGAGAGTTTGGTAACCTTGAGTCAGATTCGTTTGAGCGGCACTGTCATCAATGCTATTGGGGTTGAGTTGTTCATCAATATAGGACAATATTTTATCGTTGTCTGTGGCTCCAGATAGGGTTTGTACATGTGCAATTAATTCTGGTGTGGCTCCATAGCCCATTTTTGAAAATGCCCTGTGAAATATATTTGGTATCTGGGAACCTGCACTATTCGCTGATTCTGCTCGATTATTATGTGCCGATTGATTCCTCTTTATTGGTGCGAATTGATGGCTGGAAAAACCATCTGGTATATTTGATTTTTCGGCCAATACCATTTCAGATTCAGTATAATATTTTCTTTTGTAAATGTTCATTTTAGTGGCCTTAAGTTATCAATGGCTTCGATAATAGGACATTAAATAAAGAACATTTGTGAAATCAATCACACATTTAAGTTTAACAACTTCTGTAACTTAACATTTAGCATTTATTTAACATTTATTATTTTTATTCATGTATTATGGGCTTTATTCAAAATATCTTATTGATAGTAATCAATGCCGTATCTTTTATGAAAGCCTTATTGTTATTTATTACATTAACAAGCAATGTAGGATTATTAGTGGCTAAAACACATGATGTAATCGTATCAAGCAATGTTTTTACTCCTAATTCATTACAAATTGAAGCTGGAGACACTGTACGATGGACAAACACTGGTGGTGGGCACAATGTCAGGGCCTCTGATGGAAGTTTTAGGTGTGCCGAAGGATGTGATGCTGAAGGTGGAAATGGCAATCCATCCTCCACTTTGTGGTCGTTTGAAGTGACGTTCAGAACACTTGGGACAACCGCCTATATCTGTGAACCACACATTGATTTTGGTATGCAAGGATCTGTCACAGTGGTAGAACCTACAACAGTTGCCGTTCATGAAGTCCATGCCACGACAAACAATGGATTTGAGCCAAGTGACTTATCTATCCAACGAGGAGATGTTGTTCATTTTATTAATGATGGGGGCGAACACAACATCAACTCCTCAGATGATAGTCTCATATGTTCCGAAGGCTGCCTTGGAGATGGAACCAATACAGATAATGAGCCTACTGGTTTTGGTTGGGATGTTTATGTTCGATTTAACCAGATTGAGGAAATCCCCTATTTTTGTGCTGCCCATGAAATATCAGGCTCACCTGGAATTATTCACGTTATAACTGATACTTTATTTGCAAGTGGATTTGAATAGTTTATTAAACATTTATTTAAAAAATTAAGCACTCCAGATTATTCTTGGAGTGCTTTTTAGATCTTATAAATACTTAACTAAACGCTCAATAGTATTTGTGTTTTCAGATTGGCTCAACCAAAATAAAGCCTGTTTCTTCACTTGATTGGAATAATCATTTGTCAACAAACTAAACAGTACGTCATCATCAGTTTGTTCAGGTATTTGAGACAAGGTAAAAACTGCATTGTTAATTTGGCCTTCTGATTTAGTGCTCTTTAATATTTCTAAAACAATCTCCTTCGCTTTTGGTGGGTTAATTTGTGCCAACCAAAACAATGCCTTTTCTTGTATATCTGCATTACTGTGGTTCTCAACCAAGTCTAACAATGCGTCGGCAGCCAATTCTGATTTTACCTGTGACAATGCAAAAATGGCTTTTTCTTTGACAATAAATGAATCATCATTCTCAACGGCGTTTAATAGAAACTTTTCAATACCAGGTAAATTGTTTTCGGCCAACCAAAAATAGGCGTCTGCTCTTTGTACAGTGTTGGTATCATTCATAGCAATTTGTTTCAACAAATCTATGGATTCTGGTGATTTTGATTGTGACAAGGCAAAATTGATGTGCCTCTTAACATTTCCATTTGGTAAACTTTTGTAGAGTTTCTGTAAATGAGTAAAACCATCATTTCTTGAATTTCCTAACCAAAATACAGCATTTTGAGAATTGTCATGGTTTTTTAATGAAGCAATATCATACAATGCCATTGAAGCACCTACTCCATCATGTTGCGCCAAAGAATATAAAGCATTATGAGACGATACATCATTGTCATTTATTGATAGCTCTTTTAGCCAATTGACGCTGTTTTCATGAGTGATATCATTAAGCCAATTCACTTCTTGTTTACCAACAATGATTTTGCATTCATCACCCACTGTTAAAATATTATTTATCATGCCTTTTTGTACGTTTACATAGATATTGATATTTTCAGTGATACCATCTTTATTGGAACTGCCAAAACTGTTGTTGTCATTTTCTAAGTCACATTGAAGATTTTCTCTATTTGTACTTTCCCAGCAGCACATTGATGTAGTATTCTTCTGCGCTTTTACTCTATATGCAAACCATGCATCTTTATTTTTGATTTGTGAAATATAATCAGCAGGATTAAGAATGTTATTGATAACATTAAACTGGCTCTTCATTCCCACAACTAGATTGGTTACTAGGATTAATGCTAAGGTTAATGCTCTCATTTTTGTTCTCCATTGTAGTTAGAGTTTTCTAATCTATTTAAAATGTATTCAGGATCTATTTGGCTAATCGTTCTTAATATCTCTTTTTTAACCTCTAAATCTTTTTCTTTTTTCAATAATTGAACCAATGCTTTTGTATTGCCCTCGATCATATAGGCTTCAATCACTGAATTTTTGACTTCTTTATTTTCTGTCTTATAAGCATTGTTTAAAAATTCCTCATTCTTTTCAGACCCATTTATACCCAGTGCTTGAATTATTTGCATCTGAATGGCTTCATCTTTGGATTTTTCATGCATTTCTTTTAATTCCTCTGAAGCACCCATTGCACCTAGCATATGAATAATTTCCATCTTGGATTGTTGATCCTTCTCCATTTCAAGAACTTTAATTAATTCTTCTTTTTCATCCATCGCCATTAATGCATGAATAAGCTGGGACCTAATTTCTTTATTGGTTTCTTTTTCAATTAGTTTTTGTATGCCTTTAGGGCTTTTTCCTGTAGCAATGAAGACAGAAATTATTTCTTGTTTTAGCTCAGGATTTTTTAAATCTTCATACAAATCATCAAGATAATCCCCTAAATCATCATCAACAATAATTAAAGATTGAATGGCCTGTTTTTTTATTTCTATGTCCGTATTATTGGCGATCATATCTTTAATAGATTGACTATCACCACTCAGTGCCAGTGCATGAATCAAGGCCGCTTGATTTTCCGAACCTTTGATTGTTTTAGATAGTTTTTTAAGCTCATCTGATGCTCCTTTCACACCTAACATTTGAATCATTTGATGACTCAAATCAGCATCCTTTTCTTTTTCAAGTAATTCCAGTAATTTTTTATTCTCATCTGAATGAATAAAACCTTGAATAATAGATGATTTAAGCTCTTTGTTAATGTCTTTCTCATACAATTTCAGTAACATCTCATTACTTTTTAAGCTGTCCCTCAAACTCAACATTTGTACTGCTTCATTTTGAAGCTCTTGCTGTTGATTTTGAGTAATGAACTCATATAACTCTTTTGTGGCTTGCTCTGATTCATTGATGCCCATGAGTTGTAGGGCATTCATTTTTACTTGAAGATCTTTGGTTTTACTCAACATTTCCTTAACCAACTTAAGGCCTTTGACTTCGTCTTCAAACATAATTTGTTGGATAGCCAATAATTTCAGTTCATCATTTAGCACGATGTTTTCAATAGAGTTTATACTCTTTAGCTTTTCTAGTTTTTCTAGTTCTAATTCTAGTTCAACCATATCTGGTATTTTATGTTCTAAATCATGCTCCAGAACCAAAAACTCTGCATCATCAATCCACTTGCTATTTGGGTGGTTTTCAAATAATTTTTCTATGGTTCTTTTTGCTTTGGCATCTTGTTTGTTTTTATACAATGCATAAGACTGCCAATACAAAGCTGCATCAGTGTATTTTTTGTCTGATTCGGCTTTTTTAAAATGTGAATAGGCGCTTTCATATTGTTTTGCATGCATGGCTTTTTGCCCTGCTTCGTAGCTTTTATTTTGAGCACTGACGATTGATGGCAACATGATTAATAATGATAATCCGATGGCTAATTTAGTTTGTTTAAAGTTCATGACTTTCTCCTAAATACTGGTTGTTTTTTGGTTTGACAACTGTGATTTCAGTTGCTGATTACTGCTTTTAACTTTATAAAGCAGCTGTTTATTAGCGTATTCACTGATGTAATTGTGTGAATTTTTGCTTTCTCCATTCGATACTTCCAATAAGACTTGTTCTAACTCTGTTAATAAATTTTTTAGTCGTTTGTTGTCATTATTGGCATACGCGTTTTTATATATTCTGTTAGAAGCCAAAAGACTTTCGGCTGTTCTAATTAAAACTGGTGAATTGTTTTGGGTGTTCATATTACTAACTTGGGTCAGAAACATATCGGTTTGGGCCAAGTGTAATTGCATGTTTTGCGAAAGTAATTGTTGATTCGTTGTTTTTTGTGAATCAATTTCGACCACAGCCTGATTGTGACCCATTAAATAAAATGTCACGGCGATAGCAAACAAAGCCACCAGACCCACTGCTGAAAATTGTGGTTGTTGAATCTGTTTGATGAATTTTTGAAACCAAGAAATTTGAGCACGCTCATCTAAACGATCTGATATTTTATTCCACAAATCGGATCCATACTGTTCGTCTGTTTGGTATTCGTTAAATTTGTTTTCTATGGTATTCATGTCTTTTTGTAAACCTTCTAATTGTTTACAACCCTGTGGTGATGAAAGTATTCCATCGGTTAATTTTTGGTCATCTGATTCATTCAGATACACCATTAATGTATCAAAATCATCAAATTTTTTATCTTCAGTACTCATGTGCTCACCATTGGTGTCAGTTTGTTTCTTAATTTTTGTACAGCGCGGTAAATAGTCTGTTTACAGGCATTGTTGTTTATCTTTAATTGTTTAGATATTTCAGCTATTGAATAACCTTGCTGGTGTTTCAATGTAAAGGCCAATCTTTCAACATCGGTTAAACCGCTTAATGCAGATTGTAATTGCCTGTTTAAATCTAATTGATCTTCGTGGTTGATTTGCTGGTTGTGCTTTTCGCTGATGCTTGGATTCTGTTCGATTGAATCTGTCTGCTTATGCTGTTTGGCTTTTCTCAGGTAATCTATTGATGTATTACTGGCTACTCTGAATAACCATGTAGAAAATTTAGCATTGGCCTTATATCTGGGCAACGCTTTATAAGCTTTTATAAACGTGTCTTGGGTAATGTCCTCAGCACAGGCTTTATTGGCAGCGTATCTAAAGGCCAATAAATTTACAGCTTTCGAATAATGAATAACGAGACTGCGGAATGCCATCTTGTCGCCATTAATGGCCTGTGTGAGTATTTTGTCGTCTATTTCTTGCATGATACAAGTTTAAACGCACATTATTGAAATTGGTTATTATTTTATTTAATTATTTTAGCAACCTAAATAAATTGAAACGACATAAACAAAAATGCCCAATTATAATTGGGCATTTAAACCATCCATTATTTTGGTTTTATGATTGTCTTCTTGCCTTTTCTTTACGCTGAATTTTAATATCGTGGCGTTTCTTGATTATCTCTGTCACAGTTCCACCAATGTGTTCTTCGCCTCTTTTTTTGGCAAGCAAGATTTGTTTCTCACGTTCTGCAAATCTTTGCTTTTGTTCATCAGTGACATCTTTGTAGCAATGTGGACAACTCACGCCCTCTTGATAATGTTCACTGGACATTTCTTCAGCGGTTATTGGGTATCGGCAGGCATAACATTGTTCGTATGATCCTTTTTCTAAATCGTGATTAACAGCAACACGATTATCAAAAACAAAACATTCCCCTTTCCACATTGTTTCGTCTTTTGGGACTTCTTCCAAATATTTTAAAATTCCACCTTGTAAATGAAACACTTCATCAAACCCTTGCTCCATTAAAAAAGCGGTAGATTTTTCACAACGAATGCCACCAGTACAAAACATCGCCACTTTTTTGTGCTTTTTGGGATCCAAATTGTCTTTAACATATTTTGGAAATTCTCTGAATGTATCAGTATTGGGATTGACTGCTTTTTCAAACGAACCAATTTGGTATTCGTAATCATTGCGTGTATCAATTAAAATGGTTTCTGGATCTGAAATCAATGCATTCCAATCTTGGGGCTTAACATAACGGCCCACTTTTAATTTTGGATCGATGCCTTGGACACCCATGGTCACAATTTCTTTCTTGAGTTTAACTTTGGTGCGGTAAAATGGCATTTCATCGGTAAAGGATTCTTTTGAATCGAAATCAGCCAGTCGAGAATCGTTTCGCAGCCAGTTTAGCACGTTTTCTGTTCCTACTTTTTCACCGGCAATGGTGCCATTTATGCCTTCTGATGCTAACAGTAGAGTCCCACGGACTTCATTGGCAAGCATGACATCTAATAAGGGTTGACGTAGGTCTTGATAATCTTCAAGACGCACAAAGTGGTACAAAGCCGTAACGACAATTGGTTGGTTTTTCATAATATTTGCTGGCCTGAACGTAAATCAGGTGCCTAAGTTAAAAAAATGCATCTTATCGTAAATGTTTACAGGAAAAAAGAGAAGCCCTTAATAATCTACCCAAAGTTCATGTTTTTGCATAATTGATAGGAACAAATCTGATTTTAGCCATTTTTCTAACCAGTTTTGTAAATACACATAAGCATTGTTATCAAACCAGTCTTTATTCACAAAAGCATATTGCCTGATAAACGGAAAGATAGCGATATCAGCCAAACTAACATCATCACACATTAGGAAATTTTGTTGTTTTAATTGATTATCTAATTTCTGTAAAAACCACATTGATTGGTCTCTGTATTCAATCTCTGATAAGGGATGCCTGTCTGAATACTTGTAATAATCTAAGATGGGTTTAAAATTTTCATCGCATGTTCTAATTAATTCAAACATTTCGCTTTGCAAAGTTTGATTGCCATTCAATATCCAATTATCAGAATCTTTTTGTTCTAATGCCCATAACATCACATCTAAACTTTCATCAATTACCCTACCATCAACAATCAAAACCGGTACAGTCCCTTTGGCAGAATAATCCAACATAGATTGGGGCTTGTCTTTTAATAGTATTTCACGGTGTTGTAATGTGATATCAGAATATGCCAATGCTACACGTGCACGCATCGCATAAGGGCACCTTCTGAAGCTGTAAAATATGATTGATTTTTGATTCATAATTAACTAAGTTATAGATTTTATTTATCACCTTGGATAAAAATCTGTGTAATCGTTTTAATATGTGGATAATACCACAATGGTTTTAAATTTTAATACATTATTCCCCACACTTAATAAAGTTGATGCCACTGGCGTTATCCGTACTGCTCCTGAAGATTTTAATGTCACAGAAATCAATAATGTTGAATTATCAGGATCGGGAGAACATTTGTGGTTGTATCTACAAAAAATTGGCAGCAATACTGAATGGGTGGCAAACAAGCTGGCCAATGTTTGCCAAGTACCAAGAAAACAAATTGGTTTTGCTGGCATGAAAGACAGGCATGCAATCACCAAACAATGGTTCAGTATACAATTGGCCAAAGTATCTGATATTGAAGCCATTCAATCAGCCTTGCCTGATGACGTTACTGTTCTAAAATCTGATTATCACTATAAAAAAATTAAGATTGGTCAACTGGAATCTAATCATTTTGAAATAGTCATTCGTAATATCGTCGGTTCAGCTGATCAAATTGAACAGAATATACAAAACATTATTGAAAATGGAGTACCTAATTATTTTGGCCCACAAAGATTTGGCCATGACTTGGGTAACATACAAAAGTGTCAAGATTGGTTTTCTGGCAATTATAAAGTTAAATCTAGAAACTTAAAAAGCCTTTTAATATCAACATCACGGAGCCATATATTTAATACAATTGTTGCACAAAGAATAAATAACAACACGTGGAATACAGCCATAGATGGAGATATTTTACAATTAGACCGAAGCCACTCCTGGTTCCCAATCAGTGATGCCACACCAGCTGAAATCAGCAAACGTCTCAATGAATTTGATGTGCATTTAACCGCAGCCATGTATGGAGAAGATGGTCCACAAAGCACTGGAGAATGTGCAGAGCTTGAGTTATCTGTGGCATCAGAATTTCAAGTCTATCAACAAGGATTTGAGAGATTCCGCTTGAAACAAGATCGACGTGCCATGCGTATTTGTGCCAATGATTTTACATTTAAATGGATTAATAATGACTTGTATCTGTCCTTTAACCTCGCACCAGGTTCTTATGCTACAGGTGTAATGCGTGAAATATTAACAATTAGCGATCATAATGGATAAGAAATAATTCATGATTATCCGTGTCTGGCCAATTTGTATTCTAAATTTTTTTTAACAGCAGGCCACTCTGAGTTGATGATTGAAAAAACCACTGTATCTCTGTAAGATCCATTTGCCATTTTATGGTGATTCCTCAGTACACCATCCTGTTTGGCACCTAGTCTTAATATGGCTGTTCTGGATGTTTGATTGTGCCAATGGGTTCTAAATTCGACTGCAATGGCATTCATCGATTCAAAGGCATGACTCAAGAGCAGCAACTTACATTCAGTATTAACTGATGATCGCTGGTAACTTTCAGCATACCATGTATACCCAATCTCGACTCTATGATTGGTGTTATCAGAATGACAAAAACGGGTTGATCCAATGATTTTATTGCTGACTTTATCAATTATTGAAAATGGCACGGCAGTACCTTGCTTTTGAGCATTCAGTGCAAAGCTTATATATTCATCAATTGTTTCTGAATTGGGAACAGATGTAAACCACAACTCCCATAATTTACCATCAGATGCAGCTTTCACCAAATCATCGCTATGTTCTTGAGTCAGTGGTATGAGCTTAATGCTTTCAGATTCTAATTCTATTTTGTTTAGCCACATGTGTTAATCCTTCATTGTTCACTTTATGAATCTAATAGTTTTTTATTGAATTGATAATTACTAAAATTAACTTTATACAGTAAACTGTATAATACTGGTATAAAAATTAAAGTAATAACCGTGCCAAACAATAATCCGACCATAATACTGACTGCCATGCCTTCCCACATTTCACCTCCACTTAAATAAAGAGGGATCAATCCCAATACAGTGGTAAATGTGGCTAACAGAATCGGTCGGAAACGTTGAAGACAAGCCATAACAATGGCATCATTTTGATTCAGCTCACTGCGTTCAATCCCAATTCTATCCAATAAAACAATGGCGTTATTAATGATAATTCCAAAAAGAGAAATGACTCCTAAAAATGGCATAAAACCAAAAGGTTCTTTAAATACAAGTAAACCAATTACCACGCCAATTAATCCTAATGGGATAGTCAGTAAAACCATTGTCATGTGTCTAAATGAATTAAATTGAATAATCAACAACAAGACTATGATAAAACCTGATAGTGGTAAGTAACTAATCACAGACCCCATACTTTCAGCCGATTGTTTGGCGTCTCCACCCAATTCATAAGTATAATTTTCTGGCCAATTTTCTTGCATCTCTTGCTGCAACCAAGGTGTTATTTCTTTAGTAACTAATGAAGCATTACCAGCTGCAGTTAATTTGCTTGTCACATTAATTGTCCGTCTTAAATTCAGTCTTTTTATCTTTGAATACTGCCACTGAGGATTAATTTCAGCCACTTGTAATAATGGTACACTTCTGCCTGATGATTGAGCATAAATATTTAAAGTTTCTAATGAAGCCAGGCTTTGTTGTTGATTTGAGTCACTGCGCATCATTATTGGTATGGTTTTATTGTCTTCTCTGTATTCTCCCGTTTTAAAACCATCTAATACTGTTTTCAATGATGTAGCAATGTCTTGACTAGAAACACCTGCGGCTTGGGCTCTTGATTGGTCGATATTTATTAAAAACTTTTTACTTTTTGGGCCCCAATCATCTTTGATATTTTTTGTTCCAGGTATTTTTGATAATTTGTTTTTAATGGATTCAGATATAAGTGCCAATTCATCAGGATTATCTCCTGATACTTTAATTTCAATTGGGACACCTCCGCCTCCACCAGCTAATACGCTGACTTTTATTTCAGCATTGGGGAAATTTTCAAATGTAAATTTGTCAAGTATGGCTACCATATCATTATTGACATTAAAGGAGGATGTATTGATCAAGAGATGTGCATAACTAGAATCAGCCTCTTCCTGAGAATAACCTAAATCATAAGATTCTGGGCCTTTACCGATATATGAAGACCAGTCTACAATGCCTGATTGACGGGTTTCATTAACTTTGAGTTTCTCATGCATAAATGATTCAATTGATGCAACGATGCTTTCAGTAGACTCAACTTTTGTTCCAGCAGGAAGGTTGACGTCAATGGTAATTAAATTTCTGTCACTGTCGGGAAAAAATAAAAACTGAATATAGCCAAATCCAAATAACGACATCACAAACATGGAAAAAATCAAAATCATTACCTTAATTTTATTCACCAATGCTTTTAATATCACTATTCGGTAAAGCTCTTTAAGTTTTAAGATAATTCTATCTATAAGGCTTAATTTGGTTTTGGATACATCTATTTTCATAAAGAAATAACAAAATAGTGTAATGACAGACAAAGCAATTACCCATGAAGACAACAATGCAATGGTGATGACAACAAAAATTGGGCCAACTATGTCTCCCATTGATGTTGGCGACATATAAAATGCTAAAAATGCTGCCGATGTAGTCAGTGTAGAGATGAGTAATGGCATAAACAATTCAGAAACGGCTGCAATCGCAGCATTTTTTGCCTTAATGCCAGATTCCATCTTAACCATGATTGTTTCAGCCACTACAATGGCATTATCAACTAGCATACCTAACGCCATAATCAAGGCGGCCAATGTCACTTGGTTTAACCCTATATCAATAATACCCATTATCATAAGTGTCATAATTGTTACTATCGGAATAAGGCTGGCAATGATAAGGCCAGTCCTAAAACCTAAGAAAAAGAGCATTACCAGTAATACAATAGAGATGGATTGGATTAAGTTAACCACAAAATTATCAATCTTATTTTCAATATAAGTATCTAAAGATGACACCCTGGTTAATTCTAAACCAACTGGTAACTTTGACTGCCAATATTTAATTCTCTCATCAACTTTGACACCTAGCTCGATAACATTGGCCTCTTTTTTTAAGTTGATATGCAATGAAACAGCGGTCCGTCCATTGAATTTAACAATCTGTACTGGCGGATCTATATAGGCTTTTCTTACGGTTGTGATATCACCCAGCTCAACTAATTGGGTGCCACCATTGCCAACAGGAATTAGCATTTGACTGATGTCTTTAACAGAATTGAAATTTCCTGTTGGCTCTAAGATGACCCGTTCTTCACCTAAATTAATTTCCCCACCTGAACTCAATATATTTGTCGATGTAATGATGTTCTTTAGCATATTAGACGTTAGGCCGTATTCATTAAGTTTGGCATTGTCAAATTCAACAAAAACCCGTTCTTCTTGTAATCCACCCAAAGAAACTTTGGCAGCCTCAGGGATTTTAATCAAATCATCTCTGATATCATCAGCATAGTCTTTCATCTGTGCATAACTAAACCCATCAGAAGTCAGCCCAACTACAATACCATAAACATCTCCAATGCCATCATCATTAAGATCGGGCACCACATTCTGAGGTAAGCCCTTTATGTTATCGATTTTCCTTCTTAATCTATCCCACACAGCTTGTAGGTCTTTACTATCAACTTCATCTTTTAAGGCAACAGAAACCACTGATAATCCAGTTCTAGAGGTACTGGTCACATCTTTTAGTTCAGGTAATTCTTGAGCCAATTTTTCGATTTTATCAGTAACCAACTGTTCTACTCGCTCAGGGCTTGCTCCTGGAAACTCAGAGACAATCGATGCCACTCGGATTGTGAATGGAGGCATGCTATCCCTAGACAAAGCAGAATACATAGCCAAACCCATCAAAATAATACTGCCCAGAACAACCAAAGTGATTCTGTTTTTTTCTATGGATATTTTTGCAATATTCATTAGTTTGATTCTTGCTTAATTAAGACTTCTTGGCCGTTCAAAAGGGTCTGCAAGCCAGCTGTTGCAATCAATTGCCCGCTTTTCAATCCTGAAACAACCTCAAATCCTTCCGAAGTGAGTTTACCGATTTGTATGGTTTGTTTATTTGCAATGGCTGTCTCGCCATTTTGGTTTAATAAAAAGACAAACCTTCCATTTGAATCCTCTCCAACTGCAATAGACGGGACAACTAAAAATTTATCATTAGGTTGTGACTCGGAATCTTTAAAATTAAATGTGACATTTGCCGCCATGCCAGATTTAATTTCAGAACTTGCATCCTCTACATCAATCGTAATGGGATAGGTAGCAGTATTGATATCCAATGAAGGAGAGACTTCAGTCACAACGCCCTTAAAATCTTTATTATTGAGAGAAGAAAAAGTCACCTGCACTGGCATGTTTAATTTAACATTGTTTATCACGCTTTCAGGTAATCCCAAACTTATATTCATGTGAGATCCTGAGTTTAATGTTGCAATTATTTGACCAGAACTGATATTTTCATTGAGTTCTACATTAACTGCAGAAATCTCTCCATCAGATGGTGCATATAAATAACCATAATTTATCTGGTCTTGTTGAATATCAACATTCCTCATTGCAGAGTTATAGTTTTGCTGTGCATTTCTTGCTGCATCTTTAGCGGCTTCTAAATCGCTCAATGACGACCCACCTTTTTCATATAAGGCTTTAATTCTATTCAAGTTGAGTTTTGTTGTGTTCATTTTAGATTCTGAACTGTTCTTTGATGAAATTGAGTTTTCATAATTTAGCCTGGCTTGAACATTGTCTAATTTAGCCAATAGATCACCCTTGTTAACTTTTTGACCCAATTTAATGTTTAATTCAGATAATACTCCATTGCTTCTAAAACTTAATTTAACCACTTGGTCGGTTTTTGAAGTTCCGCTAAATACGCGTACTTTATCTCCACCTGAAAATTCGACTTTGTGGTACTTAACAGGTCGTACCAATTTTTCTTCAGAGACTTCTTCTTCACCACAAGAAACCAATAAAAAGAGCATTGTGCTTATTATCAAAATTTTTAAAGTTATATTCATGTTATCGATTTTCCTGTCATTGTTTATTCAAAAATGTAAAAAAGTCTTTTCTAAATTGTTCATTCTCTTGTTTTGTATTTAAAAAGAAGTAATATCCAAGTGATCTTTCAAGCTGAAGTGAAGTAATCAAAAAATTGTATATCGCATTAGATTTTGCCAATTGGGAATTAATGTAATTATTTTGAGCATCAATTAATTGTACAATATTAACCGCACCATTTGCATAGGATGCTTTGGTTAATTCTAGTGATTCTTTTGCTGTTTGTTCGGATACTTCAGAAAGGTTAATATTTGACATTTCATTTATCAACCTTAATACTCCAGTCCTAATATTTACATCAATTAACTGTTCTGTATTTTGTTTTGAAATATCTAATTGCTCTTGCTTAATAATCGCAGTTTGCCTGTTAGTACTAAATTGGTTTTTATTAAATAACGGAACAGAAAATGACAGTGCAACATTATAGTTATCATCTAAAAATGAGCTGCCTGGTGGAGGCTGACTACCTGTTCCACTGCGGTTAAATGTATTGTTATACTGTCCTTGCAATGAAATTGTTGGCAAATACCTATTGCGTCCATTGAGTTCGATTTCTTTTTCTACTGCTTGATTGTTATATTTGATGGCTTTTAGTTCTGGGGCATTTAATTTGGCTTTAGCAATCGCAAACTCAATAAAAGGGATTCTCAATTCAGGATCATCTAGCAGTTCTGTCAATAAATTATAGTTATAGTCTTCAAACACACCTTTATCAAGTTTAACATCTTCAATATCAATTTCCTGATCAGGCGCATTGTTGAGCAATTGGTTCAAGGAAATATAAGATTGTTCTAATTGATTTGCCGCTTCTACCATGACTTGAGTATTTTGAGCTTTAGCACTTAAAAAACGCAATGAATCAGATTTTCCTGACTGACCGATTTCATAACTCTGTTGTGCCAGTTTAAGGTTGTCTTTTGTTAATTTTAAGTTGAGTAATTGAATCTGAGCATTAGTTTTCAATATTAACACCGTGAAATAAGCGTTTACGGCATCAAAGATTGTATCTAATTGTTGTGCACTAAAATTTTCTTTTTGGGCTTTTATCAAACTTTTTTGTATGGCAATTTCTGAATTGGCTGCATTTGAATAGAGGGTTTGATTAACGTTTAAATTCCCTGAGCTAGAAAATTCGGGATTACTGCCATTACTTAACTCGGCTAAATCAGGATCAATATATGCGCCGGTGACAGAAGCTGAAACTGTTGGTTTATAATTGTTTTTAGCAGATTTTAAATTCTGCTGGCTTAAATCAACATCAAGGCTTGATATTTTTAAATTCAAGTTCTTTGACAATACTTGATTGATAACTTCAACTAAGTTCATCTTATCTTGTGAAAGAATATTGTTAAAATCACCAACGAAATCTGTGTCAGCTATTAAGCTGTATTTAATAGGCACACCTATGGCTTCTGCGGTATTGTAGTTAATTGTTAGTTGAGAAGTATAATCAATAAAAACCGGCATATCAGCTAATGGAGTGCCTAATATATAAGAATCAACCGTAAGCGCTATTCTTCTAAAAAACTGTTCAATGTCACCTTCTGCCTTATGGCTAGCCATAATCCCAGCTTTAACCTGGTTAATGCTATTAAGTGTAAAAGACGGTATTTTCTTTTCGATTAACTTTATAGCCAGACGTTTAACATTATCTTCAGTTAAGAAAAAACCACCTGCAAGATAAATCGCATCAATACCATTTAGTGCATTAATTATGTCTTCAACTGTTTCGAAAGGAATAATTTTATAACTTGAATTGATGCCTTTTACTGCTTCATCAAGCACATCATTTAAGTTTAAAAACTCAACGATACCTTGATCGACAACGATTCCTACATTTTTAAAATGGGTCAATTGTTTTAATTTGGCCAAATCCTCTTTATACGATTCTGACTCAATCAAATAAGTAAAATTCTTAATCCCTGAGGTTTTTTTTGTTATATCCAAGTCATTGTAGTCTTGGTTAATCGCACCAAATAATATGGTTGGTTTTTTGTGTAGTTTTTGTTTACTAACAACTTCACTGGTAATAACTCCAAATGCAATAACCATATCAATGTCATTATTGATCATTTTTTGATATTGTTCAGCAGCCACTTTTATATCAAAATTATTGACATAAAATCCATTTTCTGGGAAATGAATACTGGCATCCTCACCAACGACGGCTTTTATTTGACTTTTTAACCGCTCCAATAAGACTGATGTCTTGTTTGAATGGTTATCTAACATTATTCCAATGTTATAGGATGATTTTGAATGCACCAAACTTAATGGCAATGAAAAAAGAAGAAATATTAGAATTTTTTTATACATAGTATTATTCTATATTTTGAATAAAAAAAAAGCTTCATTTCTGAAGCTTTTTGTGTGTTATTTCATACTATTCATTATTAGAACGGGATATCATCATCAAAATCATCAAAGGCTGGGGCTTGTTGAGAGGATTGTTGATTGTTTTGCGGTGGATTGTTCTGAGCTTGATTATTATTTTGTTGGTATCCGCCTTGATTTTGTTGTTGAGGTGGATTATTTTGACGAGGTGCTGCTGGTGCTTGTCCGCCTCCAAACTGACCTTGACCTCCGCTTTGACGGGCATCCAACATTTGCATTTCATTGGCAACTACTTCAGTTGTATAACGATCTTGGTTGTTTTGATCTTGCCATTTACGGGTTTGCAGCTTTCCTTCAATATAGACTTTACTGCCTTTTTTTAAGTATTCACCAGCAATTTCAGCTAATCTCCCAAAAAAAACAATGCGGTGCCATTCTGTTTTAACAACATCTTCGCCTGTGTTTTTATCTTTCCAGCTTTCTGAGGTTGCCACTGATATGTTTGTGACGGCTGCTCCTGATGTGGTGTATCTCACTTCTGGATCTTGGCCTAGATTTCCGACCAATATGACTTTATTTATACCTCTTGACATGTCTGTATCTCCTATATAATTTACAGTAACCTTAATTTATAAGGTTGAATCGATAATTGCTGTTATCAGCAATCGCTTAAGAAATTGAATTATACTCCAAAAAAATAAAAAGGAAATAAATTTTTACAATTTTATAATCTACTAACTAATCAATCTGACTCAAAGCCACTAACAAAAACAATATCAGCATCAACAAAAACCAGTCTAATAATGGGTGTCTTAAAAAATCCAACATTTTCTAAATTACGCCAATTATTTTTGCCTCCAAGATCCAACCATGTTGTGCCTTGAGTAAATCGATTGTCGGTCAAAACTATACCAACAGATGGAATAAGCGAATCATTGGGATTAGAATCAACTGGAGAATTAACCACAACTACATACGATCCAGACATGAGCGAAATTGGACCTCCTAACATTTGTAGATTTATTGAATAGGTGTTCTCTCCAACTGGTACAAGAAATGCCTCTGTTGAGGCTATGACATCTAATGGTTTATTTGTATTTGAATCTACAGAATAGACATCGGCTGTAATCTCCAAATTATCTAAACTGCATGCCAGAGTCATTTCATCACAATTTGAATTTCCCATAAGAAAACTAATACTTTCTACTTTTGCTGTTTGATCAATAACAAAAGTTTGTCCAATTTGCGCACCATTAACGTCCCCTATGTTTAGACCTTTAGTTGGATTTCCGTCATCTCTTGCCATTTGTTTACCATTTATAAATAACATATGATAATCATTGATTACATTGTCACTTGGGTTTTCGTCAATTATTCCATCTAATACAACTTCTAATGATACGGTAAGCAAGCCTCTTGAACCAGGTTGAACGATTAAATTTCCTAAGCTGAGAATTGTGTCTTCATCATAATTAAGTGAACCATTGAAAGTAACTGTCCCTTCTTGAATTGATTCTCCATCTAGCTTAACAATGACATTGATAGTCAAATTGGATTGCGTGTTAAATCCTTTGTTATAAATACGAAATACTATGTTTTCACTCACATACCCAATTGAGTCAGGTACAAGGGTATATTCAGGAAAACTTACACCAGTAATGGCCACATCATTTTGAACATTATTAAAGGGCGGTTCGGTGACTCTGACATTATCGATTTCCAATAAAAAACCATTGGTAGTATTGTTCCTAAAACAAACATATATGGATTGGTTGCTGTACCCTGCGGCAAACAAATTAACAAATTCCAAGCTTAATGCATCAGTTGCTACTTCACCTGGCAATTTAGAAAACACTGGCGAACTACTGCTACACCCAGCCACATCTTGAGTAGTGGTAGAAATATACACTTCATAGCCATCAGGGAATTCTGCAGTAAGTGTAGCCTCTAACCAGCTCAATGTATCATCGGTTCCAATAGTTATCTGAGGCGTTATTATCCAATCATTTGATGTTCCAGCTGGCGCATAGTATGAAATACTTGAAGCAACATAATTTCCTGTTGATACACCACCTATGGTTGATTCAATAATTTTCCAAGCCTCATCAAAAAATGCAAGTTCTGGTACTGGCGTATTTCCATCAACATCAAAAACAGCCCAATTAGCTGGCAGAACTTGTCCTTGAAAATCTTCAAAGAAAACAGTGCCTCCCATCATTAGTTGTTCATTATTAATGATAACATCATTATTGGGTTTATTTTCATTTTGTAACAATAGATCATCGAAATTAATGCGCTCTAATTTATCATCTATGATTAATTGTTTATTTAGCGTCTGACCTGATAATTGATTGACATGAATATTGTGTTTGAATTCAACTGAATTATTATTTATGTCTACTAAGTTAATGTTTTCATTAAACTTTATCATTGATTTATCATCAACTTCAGTTGTAATTGCGATTGTTGATATCAAGCATCCTAAAACGCATGCAAAATATTTTTTTAGATTTCTCATACCCATCTCTTAAATACCCCTCTACATAACTATACACCACTCAAGGTTATCTGTACACAGTAAATATTATTAATGGCAATTAGTAATTGTACATTGCTAATTGACTAGCCCATCTACTCGTTATTTGGAATCTGATTTCAATATAAACTCACACTTTTTGGAATCTGGAGAATAGGCAACAAACTCATTTATTTCAGGTCCCTTTTGAACCCATACTCTTCCACATTTATGGCATTATTCATATCGACTTCATAATTCATCTTTATACTTGAAATATGATCCCATAAAACTGATTCATCACTAAGATCCCTCGGGTAACCCAGGAGAAAGTACTTGTCGAGCCACTTTTCACGTTCTCCATTCTTACTGAGTGTCAGAAAATCGATAACACTTTTGATGATACCATCATAAACCTTCTCACAATCTTGATCCTTAGTGATAAATCCTTTATAAGGTAGATAATCCGTTTGATCAACAATTGTATGACCACAACTACATCCAAATTTACTCATTGTATTATTAGTCAACAACTTATAAATAATGCATTTATGAAATTAATCGCATTCTTATAATCCTGTCTCTTATACACATCTCCGAGCCCACGAGACAGGCAGAAATCT
>CAJXVJ010000010.1 GCA_913061105.1 uncultured Alcanivoracaceae bacterium
CTACACAGAGTAGATCGTCGGCAGCGTCAGATGTGTATAAGAGACAGACCATAAAATGGTTATGAACTGGTTTATTAGAGTTTTTTTTAATTCAGCTTAAATGTTTAAGCTCTTTAACTCTAATCAATGTACTGTTGGTGGTTTTTCCCATGGAGTTGTATCCAGTTTCACATCTTGATTAATATTATTATTTTTTAAAAATCGATAAAACTCATCTTCAACTTCTTTTATTGTACAGCTTGGAGGATTCTTACTGAAAAAGTTAATATTCGCGTTATGAATTTTTATTTCTCCATTTAAAAACATTCCACTATTAAAGTTCACATATACTTTAACATTACATTTTTCTGATAATACCTTGTTAACTTGCTTACTAAAATCATTCATTGAATCAAAATAGTTGTTTGCTGTATCACAACTTACCAAAAAACTGAGAATAAATATCAGTCCTACCTTTTTCATATATACCTTGTTTTAGATTTGAAGAATTAACCCAATTTTGATTTAGAATGTTTAGATTTGCTTCCTACTGGTAGAGTTTACGCACGGAGAGTGGCAGCGTATAGGACATACTTGACCATTCGAGTACGTAAACTCTGCCAATAGGGAGTAAAAGATGAATTTTATCAATCAAAATTTTTGATAACTCTTCAGATTGGTTCATAAAGTCTTCAGTTCAAGGCTTAAAATGTGGAGTTGATAAGCATCATTAAGGATCAATAAAACTTTATAACATACCTTAAAATTTAGCCCAAATTTTGATTTAGAATGTTTAAATTTTGCTCTGTGTTGGTGGAGTTTTTGCTCGGAGAATGTGAGTGTATAAGCATACATGACCATTCGAGAACAAAAACTCTGCCAACACAGAGTAAAAGGTAAGCATTATCAATCAAAATTTACCAATGGACTCCGCGCATTAGAGAAGCAAATGCCACTTGCTCGGGCGACGTAGTCCTGCCTGTCGACTTCTTACCTTGAGAAGCTGCTGAATCAGGAAACATATTAAATGCCGTATTCATGATAACTTCCATGGATTTTGGTGCCAATGCATGCGTAACTTGTGCAAATATACCTAAACGTGTTGCGATACGTTGTGGGCGACGGATGATAGCGTCTTTAACCATGTCAGCTGCTTCTTCAGGTGAAATAGTTGGTACGTTATCATACATCTTGGTCGGTGCAATCATTGGTGTTCTTACCAGTGGCATATTAATGGTGGTGAATGCAATTTTACTGTCATTAAATTCTGCTGCTGCACAGCGAGAAAATGCATCCAGTGCTGCTTTTGATGACACATAGGCTGAAAATCTTGGTGCATTGGTTAATACGCCAATAGATGAAATATTAATCACCTGACCATAACGTCGATCTGTCATGCCTGGTAAAAAGCCCATAATTAATCGCAAACAACCAAAATAATTCAACTGCATTGTTCTTTCAAAATCATGGAAACGGTCATAACTTAAGGCGATTGAACGCCTAATAGAACGGCCTGCGTTATTCACCAATATATCAATGGGTCCAAGGTCTTTAAGTACATTTTCTATCAGTGCATCACAAGATTCCATGCTTGATAAATCTGCAGTGTAATGCGATGATTTTCCACCTTCCTTTTTAATGACCTTAGCTGTTTCTAAGAGCTTTTCTTCTCCTCGAGCAACCAAAATAACATGGGCTTTAGCACGTGCCAGCATAATAGCGGTTGCTTGACCAATCCCTGATGATGCCCCTGTTACTACCACAAGCTTGCCTTCGACTCGGCCCTTTAAACTTTTGTCAATAAACAATTCAGGATCTAAGTTTCTTTCCCAAAAATCCCACAATCTCCATGCATAATCTCTTAAATCTGGTAATTCAATGCCAGAACCTTTTAATGCTTTTAGGGTATCGCGACTATCGAACCGGGTTGGATAATTGACAAAGTTAAGAACACCATCTGGTATACCCAAGTCTTTCATGACTTGATTTTTAATTCTTTTAACTGGTGACAGCATCATTAAACCAGATTTAACTGCTTTAGGAATAAAATTAAAAATTCGCGCATCAATACGCATTGTCATTTCTGGTGCATGAGCTGCACGAGAAAAGATATTGAGTACTTCACCAATCTTTCGTGGTTTAGGATCAGTTAAATGAAAACATTTACCATGTAAACCTTTAACATGAGCGATATGGTCCATGGCATTGACAACATAATCAACTGGTACCATGTTTAATCTGCCACCTTCCAATCCTAATGTTGGCATCCAGCGTGGCATCATGCGTCGCATTTTTTGAATGAGTTTAAAGAAATAATAAGGACCATCTATCTTATCTATTTCACCCGTTTCTGAGTGTCCCAATACCATGCCAGGACGATAGATCTGAAATGGAACTTTACACTCTCTTCGCACCACTCCTTCTGACTCGTGTTTGGTTTTAAAATAAGGGTGTTCTAGACCAGTTGCCTCGTCAAACATGTCTTCTCTAAAGACTCCATTATACAAACCGGCAGCTGCAATTGAAGAAACATGATGAAAACATTTTGACTTGAGAGTTTCAGCCAATCCAATTGCCTGACGTGTGCCTTCAACATTAGCTACTTCTTGCTCAGCAATACTGGCTTTCATGTCATAAATGGCCGCTAAGTGAAAGAAATGATTTATTTTACCGCTCATTTCATCTCTGAATTTTTTACTCACACCCAAGTTTTTCTTGCTTAAGTCACCTGTTACAGCAACTACCCTATTTTTAGGTGCATCAATTTTTTCTAAAAGAGCATTGAGCTTCTTTTTAGAACCAGATCTCACCAGTACATAAATCTTACCTTTTCGATCAAATAGTTTCTTTATAAAATGTGAACCGATAAAGCCAGTTGCACCAGTAACAAAATAAGCCATATTATTTACCCTTAAATTAATGTTTGACGATTTATATTATACATGTCAAAATTAACATTTGAAGATAAAGTTATAGGAAAATTAAATGAGTGATTTAAAACAACAGTTCGATCAAGCACTATTAGATGTTAAAACACTAACTGAAAAACCCAATGATGACACATTGCTAGATTTGTATTCTTTCTACAAACAAGCCACAGATGGTGATGTAACTGGTGAACGTCCCGGCTTTTTTGATTTTGCTGGTGGTGCCAAATTTGATGCCCGAGAAGCACTAAAAGGCATGAACCAAGATGATGCCATGCAAAAATACATTGATACTGTTAAAGGGTTGATGGGTTAACTCCAATGAAAAACAACCAATGAAAACCAAGGACAGAATCATAGAAACAGCATTGCGTTTGTTCAATGAGGAAGGTGAACCCAATGTGACAACCAATCACATAGCCGATGAAATGGACATATCACCTGGTAATTTGTATTACCACTTTCGATCCAAAGATGACATAATTTGGCAAATATTTCTTAATTATGAAAAGAAGATAAACCAAGTACTGAATCAAAAAGATGTAAACTATACTTCAATGGAAGACATGTGGTTTTATTTGCACATGGTATTTGAAGTCATTGCTGAATACCGCTTTTTATACAGAAATTTAATTCAATTAATGAACCGAATTGAATTTTTAAAACGCCATTTCAGGCACATATTGGCTTTGAAATCACAAACAGCACTGGATATAATGACAAACTTATCAGAGCTAGGATCTTTAAAAACCGATAAACAAACCATTGCATCATTGGCCGATCAAATTGCCTTAACAGCCACATTTTGGTTGAACTATTCAATTGCTATCTATGATGATGACTTTGATGAAGAGAAAAAACTTTCCCATGGCATCTTTCATGTTATGCGCATGGTAGCACCATTTTTAACTGATCACGACAGAGACATATTAGATCAGTTGTCCACACAATATTTATAACAATACTAAAAACAAGAAACAATACATTATGAAAAAAGAATTTATGCGCAAAGCCATTGCGCTCTCAGTTGAGAATGTTACCAACAATCTAGGTGGCCCATTTGGTGCGGTCATAGTTAAAGACAATAAAATAATTGCCACTGGGGCTAACTGTGTGACTACCGCTAATGATCCAACTGCTCATGCCGAGGTTGTTGCTATTAGGAATGCATGCAAAAAATTGGGGTCATTCCAGTTGGATGATTGTGAAATTTACACCTCTTGTGAACCATGTCCCATGTGCTTGGGTGCCATCTATTGGGCAAGACCTAAGGCAGTATATTATGGTAATACAAAGAAAGATGCAGCAGACATCGATTTTGATGACCAATTTATCTATGATGAGCTTGATTTGCCCCTCAATAATAGAAATTTAAAAATGCAACAGTTTCTGGGCAATGAAGCCATCAAGGCTTTTAAGTTATGGAGTGAGAGTACAAAAAAACTTGAATATTAAATCATTTTTCTTTATCCAAAATAGTAATTTTTGTTGAAAAATGGTATATTAGCGTCTCCTAATTTACCAAGAGTTTTAAAGATGAAAAAGATGATATTAAACAGTGTACTTATCGCAAGTAGTTTGATGGCAACTAATACATTCGCCGCTGATGCAGCTGCCGGAAAGGCCAAATCTGCTATGTGTGCTGCATGTCATGGTCCAGAAGGAATTTCAGTTAATCCTATGTGGCCAAACTTAGCAGGTCAGCAAGAAATGTATCTTACAAAACAAATCAAAGCTTTTCGTGACGGTACCCGTAAAGATCCATCCATGGCTCCAATGGTTGCTGGCTTAACCGATGATGATGCTGCAAACTTAGCTGCCTATTATTCAAGCTTAAAATAAAAATCGAATTATGGTTTTTAATAGAGACGTAAAAATAAAAAAAGCCTCAACTAATTTGAGGCTTTTTTGATGGGCAAACTATTTTTTGATTAAAAAGGCATGCCACCCGGAGGCATTCCACCTGGTGTTTTACCTCCAGATAAGCGACTCATCATTTTCATCATCCCTTTTCCACTGAATTTTTTCATCATTTTTTGCATTTGATTAAATTGTTTTAGCATGCGTGTTACATCCTGGATTTCATTACCTGAACCCACTGCTATTCTGCGTTTTCGTGATCCTTTTATCGTTTGTGGGAATTTACGTTCCTTCTTAGTCATGGAATTAATAATAGCAATCATTTTATCAGTTGACTTGTCATTGACTTGATTGGCAACATTTTCCGGCAAGTTACCCATTCCAGGTAATTTATCCATCATCGAAGACATGCCGCCCATGTTTTGCATTTGCATGAGTTGTTCACGGAAATCTATTAGAGAAAACCGTTGTCCTTTTTTAACTTTTTTAGCCAACCTTTCGGCTTTTGTTTTATCAACTTTGCGTTCAATTTCTTCAACCAAAGACAATACATCACCCATGCCAAGAATACTTGAAGCTATTCGGTCTGGATGAAATGGCTCTAAAGCCTCCATTTTTTCACCAACACCCATAAATTTAATGGGCTGTCCAACTATGCTTCTAACTGATAATGCAGCACCACCTCTGGCATCACCATCAACCTTGGTTAATATCACACCGGTTAAATCGAGCACTTCTGAGAAAGCTTTTGCTGTATTGGCAGCATCTTGACCAGTCATGGCATCTACTACAAATAAGGTTTCAATCGGATTAATCGTTTGTTGTAAACCTTTGATTTCTTGCATCATGCCTTCATCTACAGCCAAACGACCTGCTGTATCAACAATTAACACATCGAAAAAACCTTTTTTAGCTGCGGCAATGGCTGATTGGGCTATTGTTTTTGGATCACTGATAACTGAAGATGGAAAAAATTCAGCACCAACTTGATCTGCTACTGTTTGTAATTGCTCAATCGCGGAAGGTCGATAGACATCAACACTCACAACCATTACTTTTTTGCGTTCACGTTCAATTAAATATTTTGCCAATTTTGCAGTCGATGTTGTTTTACCAGCACCTTGTAAACCTGCCATAAGAAATACGGCTGGAGGCTGGGTTGACATGTTTAAAGTCTGAACCGATGATCCCAGTGTATCGGTTAATTCTTCTTTTACAATTTTGATTAACACTTGATCTGGTTTTAAACTGGTCAGAACATCTTCACCAATGGCGCGAGTTTTCACTTGCTCAATAAAAGACTTAATAACGGGCAATGCCACATCAGCTTCCAATAAGGCAACACGTACATCGCGCATCGCATCTGAAATATTTTTTTCAGTTAAAGTGGCCTGGCCTTTGATCTTTTGTATTGATTTGGCTAAATTATCTTTTAAATTGTCAAACATGTGTTTTCTTTTCACTTGGTATTTTATGAACTGTTCATTATAATACTTCATATGTATAAATCACAAATTATTATCTAATGCTGGCAATTATTATTGTATCTGCCTTGTTGTATGTCCTGTGGGTCTTTGTAAAACAGAAAAACACGTACACAAATTACTTTGTTTATAGTGCATCGATATTGCATGGAGTTATTTGTTTTTTTAGTATTTTTGATGAAAATGGTTGGAAACTAAATATTATTAATGATGTTTTATTGGTTTCATGGCTTTCTGTTATCATCGTCATATTGTTTAAAATAGAAAGTATTTGGGTTAAGTTACCCTTATTATTTTTCGTGTTGATTTCTTTTGTATTAGTGGATATAAACCCTGTTTTGCTCTACCACCATTATCAAGGATTTTCATGGCAATTAGATTTACATATCAGCCTTTCTATTCTTGCCTATTCAGTGTTATCAGTTGCCACTTTGTATGCTGTTTCCCTGTGGGTTCACATAAAAAAAATTAAAAATCCAGATTTTGGTTCAGGTACAGATTTTGGTATAGTTGCCTTAATTGATGAAGAAAAAAAACTGGCTCAAATCATTGTTTTAGGTTGGTTGATACTTTCTACTTCATTGGTTTCTGGTGTTATTTTTATTGATGACTTTATGCAACAGCAGTTAGGGCATAAAGTGGTTTTCTCAATCCTAGCTTGGCTTATTTTTGGCAGTTTAATTATAGGAAGAATGAACCGTGGTTGGCGTGGTGAAAAATTAATTTCACTAACAATTACTGGAATGACATTATTAGCAACGGGGTATCTTGGCAGTAAAATAGTCATTGAATGGATTCTATAGCAAATGAACGACATCCCACTTAGTTTTTTATTTACATCAATCGGGATCTTATTGGTCTTGTCTGCTTTTTTTTCAAGTTCAGAAACAGCATTAATGACATTGAATCGATTGCGTTTAAAAAATTTAGCGCAAAACAGTAAAGGCGCTAGACTTGCACAAAGACTATTAAAACAACCTGACAGGCTAATTGGCTTGATTTTAATTGGCAACAACTTCATTAATATTGCTGCAACAACAATTACTACAATTACGGCTTTAAAACTTGCCACAGATTTTTCTATCAGTACAGAAGCGGCAGCGGCATATGGCACGGTTATTTTAACTTTACTCATACTCATATTTGCTGAGGTAACGCCAAAGACATACGCTGCATTACATCCAGAACGCATTGCCTTTCCAGCTGCTTTTATATTAACACCATTGTTAAAAATAATGTACCCGTTGGTATGGGTAACAAACATTATGACCAATGGCCTTTTGAGGATATTAGGGGTTCCCAAAGATGTAGCAGAACAAGCACTGTCACGAGAAGAGTTACGTACATTGATGATTGAAAATCAAAACATCAAACATGATAGCAAGCAAACCATGATGATCAATATACTTGATCTAGAACACATTGATGTTGATGATATTATGGTCCCTAGAAATGAAGTAGTGGGTATTGACATAACAGACGATTGGGATGATATTCTTAATCAATTGGTCAGTACATATTTAACAAGGTTGCCTGTTTATAAAGAAGACATAAATCATGTTGTTGGAATATTGCATATCCGTACAATACTGCCTAAACTTTCGCAAAATAAATTAGATTTAAATGGATTGAAATCTGTTTTAAGAAAACCCTATTTTGTTCCAGAAGGTGCTAATTTAATTGTACAACTCAATGAATTTCAAAAACGTGAAAGACGTTTGGGCTTAATTGTTGATGAATATGGTGACATACAAGGATTGGTTACCATTGATGATATACTAGAAGAAATAGTTGGTGATTTTACTTCAGAACCACAAAATCGTGGCCGTAACATTCACAAGAAAGGCACCAATGAGTATTACATTGATGGTCGCATCCAAATACGGTCATTGAATAGAAGAATGATGTGGGACTTACCATTAGATGGAGCGAGTACTTTGAGTGGTTTAATCACAGAACACTTGGGCAATTTGCCTAAGAAAAATACTGCCATTAAGCTCGATAACTATTGCATAACCATTATTAGTGTCAATGATGATAATGTCATCAATAAAGTAATGATTAGTTTGATGGACAAAATGAATATATCTGAGCACTGATTGGTGATCCATTTAACCTGAGTCTATTCTTTATCTCAGCTTCATAGGTTGCTCCTGCTTTTCTAGCCACTTTTTGACTGGCAATATTGCTAATTGCAATCACCAACTCAATTCTTATCAGGTTTAGGGGGATTAAACTATTTTCAACCAATAACATCAAGGCTTCTGTACACAAACCTTTGCCAGTGTATTCTGTATTCATCCAATAGCCAATACTGGCCACATCATTTTGTAAATCAAATATATGTAGTCCAATCATTCCCATTATTTGATTTGAAGGGTCCTTAATAGAATAAGTATACTCGAGGTTTGATTCCCAATTTATTTTTTGTAATCGAATAAAGTCATCACAGGATTGCTTATTATAACTGGAATCTAACCAGTTAAGCCAAGGAGAAATTTCTTTTTTAGATGACACAACAGCTTGGTAAATGGATTCTGAATCTGAATCCTTTAACCTTTCTAAAACAAGATTTTTACCGGGTAATTTTTCAAGCATTAAATGTAATCCAATATTTGATTAATGCTGTCAACTCCTGTTACTTTTATCTTTAATCCTTTGGTCCATGCCCCAATATTTCCCTTCGGTACAATCGCATGTTTAAAACCATGATTAACCGCTTCTTTTAACCTGTCCTCTCCATTAAAAACAGGGCGAATCTCACCCGTTAATCCAACTTCACCAAAAACAATGGTACCTTTTGGTAAATAACGGTTTTTAAAGCTAGAAACCACAGCCATTATGATGGCCAAATCAGCTGCTGGTTCATTAATTTTCATGCCACCAACTACATTAAGGAATATATCGTGGTCATGTATGGGTATTTGACAAATGCGGTGTAAAACAGCAAGCAACATGGCCAAGCGATTGTGATCTAAACCTAAGGTTAAGCGTCTTGGGTTACCTAATGGACTTTGGTCAGCCAATGCCTGTACTTCAATTAATAAAGGCCGAGTGCCTTCTCTGGCTACCATCACTACACTGCCCGGCTTTTCTGACTCGTGCTCTGATAAAAATATGGCTGATGGGTTTTCTACTTCTTGTACGCCTTTTTCAGTCATGGCAAATACACCAATTTCATTGACTGCACCGAATCGGTTTTTTAGGGCCCTTAATATTCTGTATCGGCTATTGCCATCACTTTCAAAATACAATACGGTATCAACCATGTGTTCCAGCACTCTAGGGCCGGCAATACCCCCTTCTTTGGTCACATGACCGACAAATATTATTGATGTGTTGTTTTGCTTGGCAAACCGTACCAACTGAGCGGCACATTCCTTAACTTGTGAAATTGAACCCGGTATAGATGTCAGGTTTTCTGTATACAGAGTTTGAATAGAATCTATCACCATAAGATTGGGTTTATGTACCAATGCTGAGGATATGATTTGCTCACATGAAGTCTCTGCCATACATTCTAATTCATCGGCTGCTAACTCCAATCTATTTGCGCGCATACTGATTTGGGAAAGTGATTCTTCACCCGTCACATATAGGGTTTTAATGTTTTCTGGCATGGTGGCTGTGACCTGCAACATTAGTGTAGATTTACCAATGCCTGGATCACCACCAATAAGTACAACAGAACCAGTGACAAGACCACCTCCCAATACACGGTCTAATTCCCTGATACTTGTTGATGTTCTGATGTTCTTTTGAAATTCAACTTGTCCTAATTTTTGAATTTTTTTACCACCAGTATCACCAGCATAGGTAGAAAACCTAGATGATTTTTGCGCCACGGGAGCCTGGACAACAGACTCTTCTAAACAATTCCATTCACCACAATCCCCGCATTGACCTGCCCATTTATTGTGAACACCTGAACAATGCACACAAATGTATTGAATTTTTGCTTTTGCCATATCAATAAAAACCGGCAATGTTTAAACTTCTACCACCACCTGGTCTTCTGTCTCCAATATTTTGAAGTGCATATTCAATTTCATATTCACCAGGCATAGGGATTAATGTTAATTTAACTTCCCACCTGTGGTTTTTATGAATATAGATGGCACCAGATACATTTAATACATTTGATGTGCTATTAACTTGACCGACCATTATTGCTGGGTTATCTGTTTTAAACACCACTTCAATTTCACCCATGTCCTTTTGGATTGGCTCTATTAGTTTTAATTCTTTTGTAGTAATTCTTCCATTAATTCTATAAGCCAGACCTTCTCTCATTTCTAAATGGTCAAAATCAAAATCAAGATAACCAGATAATTCACCGTGATTAAATTGAAGAAATTGATC
This sequence comes from uncultured Alcanivoracaceae bacterium, assembly GCA_913061105.1. Taxonomy (GTDB): domain Bacteria; phylum Pseudomonadota; class Gammaproteobacteria; order Xanthomonadales; family Marinicellaceae; genus NORP309. Next base: position 10,613 of record CAJXVJ010000010.1, read on the forward strand.
AATCATTTTCCAATCTGCAGTGCCTTTTAGGTCTTTGATTATCTTTGACTTAACTGTGTTAATTAATTTGGCATTAAAATTATACAGTTCATCAGATAAGTCCAAATCCATGGTAATTTCATCATAAGAACTGGGATAAACAAACCAGTCTGCTTTGCCTAATTCAAATCCTAGGTATTTAACGCTACCGGCTGTTCCTTTGATAGCAGATCCACTGATCTCGTTTAAGCTGATAGGTCTAATTTCTTTTGATATATTTGAATAATACAAATTCAATGGAGTAAAAGAAACGATTAAGACAGCAATGATTATTAAGTATACAATGATTTTTATGAGCTTCATGAGTTTTCAACTAAGGTAATTCTTGCATTACACAAACCATTAGATCTATCTGTTAATGCAACATCTGCTTCTGTTATGGTGATATTGAAATTTTGTTCTAATGGTTGTAACCATTTTATCAAATCATCAAATACCACAGATTCAAAGGTAAGAATGAGGGTTTTATTGTCTTTAGGTTCTGAACGTGTGACATATTCAGACAGCTTGTTTTCTAATAATTTATTATCAATCCATGCTATAAACGGTTGGTTTAAATCTCTTTGTGTTTTGATCGCATTAATGGCTTGAATCTGAAATGCATCTTGTGAATTTTGCATTTGTTGGTATTGTTGTTCTAAAGTCGATTTTTGTTTTAGTTTTAATGCAAGAGAAGTTTGTACGGGCTTATAAACAAACAACCATAACAGAACCACACTAATCAGTGTTGAACCATATTTAATGAGTTTTTTTTCGCTGCTTGAAAGTTTCTTATACCAATTCATTATAATTGTTCCATGGTAATAATTGAGGAAAACCCATCATTTGTTGAATCTCTTGTTCCAGTTTTAACTTGCATTGAATAAGCTGTTTTCTCTAGGCTTTGCTGAAATTGATTCAAAGATGTTACATCTGATGCCTGTAATTTCACTTCCAATTTTGAATTACGTTGTCTTAAAGAAATTATTTCTACAACTGGATGTTGTTGCAAAGTTTGACCAACATAAATCAAGGCTTGAATAAATCCTTTCTTAGAATCATTGGACTGTGAATTTTCATTCAATTTCAAACGCGATAACATCGCTGAATATGGATCATTAACCTCTGATTCACCTGCATTGGGTACCAATTTTATTAACAGTGACTTCTGTGACTCTTTAAGGTTATTAATACTTGATGATAACTGCCACAATTCAAAACTATTGATAAATATCCAACTACTTATTAATAGGAAAACAAGCAATGCCAATCTTTTACTTGTATTTACTTTCTTTGTATTGTCATGGTTTTGTGCATATTCACCTTGTAACAAATTAACAGCATTACTTGCTGTCACCGTTTGTGACTGCAACAATGCCATATCTGTGACCTTAGTAATAACATTGTCTGATGATTTTATCTTTATCTCTTTTTGAGAAAAAATGACTTTTTGTTTATTCTGAGATAATTTTAAATAATTATTTAATAGCTGCGGTAAAATTGCTGTGCCGCCTGTGTCATCACGAACTATGATGTATTTTTCAAACACACACAGACTCACCATATCAACTTGACGAGGACAGGAAAAGACTTCCGAGTATAATGCATGACATGTCAGGTCATGTTCGGTAATTTCCAGTGTGATATCAGCAATAATTTGACGATTAACAACACTTACCATGATGTTATTATTTGAATCTTTATTATAAGCAAAGTGGTTTAATTCAATGTCTGATGCCAATTCTTCTTCAATAGCAAAAGGTATTGACTGGCGAATGACCTCATCATTTTTACTTGGGATTGTTACTTGTTTTGATAGAACCAAGTTAGCAGAAATGATAACAATTAATTTTTCATTAATATCTTGCTTTACTTCTGCCCAAGAAGATATATCGCTCTTTTGAGCAATTAATTGACTGGAGTTGAACTTTATTAGAAATTCTGGAATTAATTTATCATTAACCCGCACAATCACAAAATTGGACATTTATATCATTGATTTAAATTGACTTTATTATACCCTCTGGCGTTAAAAAGTATATTTTAACGCCAGAGAGATGATTAATTAAGCAGCTTTTCTGTATTTAGGCATCAACCAAAATGCTAATGCTGGCAATATCAATAAAGCACCTAACATGTTTAACACAAACATGAATGCCAGTAACACGCCCATATCTGCTTGGAATTGTAAATCACTAAACATCCAAGTACCAACACCTACTGCTAAGGTAATGGCAGTAAAGAATACGGCTTTACCAGTTAACCTGAGTGTTTGATAATAGGCTTCATTGAGCCCTAGTCCACGTTTTAGGAACTCTTGCAATTTACTGAATATATAAATTCCGTAATCTACTCCAATACCAACACCTAGAGCCACTACAGGCAATGTATTTACTTTTAAACCAATGCCCATAAAGGCCATTAATGCGTAGGCAAGGAATGAAACTAAAGCCAATGGTATGACAATTGCAAATGTTCCAAGCAAAGTTCTAAATGTTAATAAACACAAGAGAACAATGGCTGCATATACCAAAATCAACATGGGCATTTGAGCTGCTTTGACCACATCATTTGTTGAAGCCATGACACCTACATTACCTGTTGCCAATCTGAATCTAACCTCATCTACAGCCACTTCATCTAATTGAGTCAATTTAGCTGGGTTGTTTAAAATATAGGTTTCAACTTCTCCAGTTAAATCATTTACATCAGAATCATTACTGACATTCAATTGACTACTGGCCTCTATAACTTTAGCAAGCTTATCAGGAACAGTATCTTTAAAATTTGCAGCAGCATCTTTCAATGCTTGAATTGATGATTGATCAGAATTATCAAATGCATGAATGGCTTGCACAACAGAGGTTAAATTTGGATCGGTTTTTGCTGGGTTTTCTAGTTTATATTGATTGACAGCTGCCACTACTCGATTAATTGTCGATGCCTTGTGGTCTTCTGTGAAAATCATGATTGGCATTGAACTACAATCTTTGTTCAACAATCCTGTATCTGTATCAATACTCGATAAACTTTGCCTCATGACATACTTGTTTCTAGAAAGGGCTTTCCATTTCGGGTTGCCTTCATTCCAACCTGCTGTGACGACTTTTGCAAATTGTGACAATGTAATCACTTTTTGTACACCATCAATATTTTGCATGTGCCAAGCAAATCTGTCTATTTTTTGCATGGCTTGATAACTTTCAGTACAGGCATTGGCACTTGATTCAGCGATAACACTGATCATGTCTACACCTAAAGAAAATTCTGAGCTAATGGTTATGGCATCAGTATTGTATTTAGATTCAGCCCGTAACTCAGGAACGCCTGTTTGTGAATCTCCAATTTGCATTTCTTGCGATTTGATATAGCCAAAACCAAATAAGCCAATCAAACACAATACAGCAATCGATGCCAATGGATTTTTAGTAAATCCTGCAATGGCTCTCCAAAATTTTGAGTCTTTATTTTTCTTAATAGATTGTTTTTTAACAAACTTCTCAAAATTCTTTGTACTCATAGTTGACAATAATATCGGCATGAGGACTAAGTTTGTAATAATAATTAGTGCAACACCAATTGTCGCTGTAATCGCTAATTCTTGTATTATCCTAATGTCAATAAAATAAATTGTTGCAAAACCAATGGTGTCACTCAACAGTGCAATAATACCAGGTGCTAGCAATGCAGCAAATGTAAATTTAGCGGCGGCTTCAGAATCCCATTTGCCCTTTTCTTGAGAAACAATTTGATCTGTCCAGGTCGATATCATCTGTACACCATGACTCACACCAATGGCGAAAATCAAAAATGGTGTCAGTATATTCATCGGGTCTATACCAAAGCCTAGTAATTTTAATGTACCTAACTGCCAGATGACAGCAACTATTGAACAGACTAATGGGAATATGGTTAAACGGTATTTACCTGAATACCAAAACAATAAGATTGCTGTAATAAATAATGCTATTCCGAAAAAATACAAAACAGACTTGGCGCCATCAGATATGTCACCTACAATTTTTGCAAAGCCAATAACATGTAATACTTGATCATTGTCTTTTTGGTGTTTTTGCCTTATCTCTTCTAGTTGTGCTGCCACATCTTGATAGTTTATTTTTTCTTTTGACACAGGGTCTTCTTCTAACAATTCTGCCCACACCATTGCGCCATTAAAATCCTCAGCAACCAAACGGCCCACAACCCCAGCTTTAACGATATTACCTTTTACGACTTTAAACATTTCATCTGTTGGAGAAAAATCTGAAGGTATAACATTGCCACCAGCAAATCCATCTTCTACCACTTCAACAAATCTTACATTTGGAGTAAATATTGATGTAACACTGGCTGGGCTGACACCTTTTATTGAAAAAACATCATCTGTCACAGCTTCTAAAGTGTTAAAGAAGCTTGGGTTAAACATGTCTCCATCTTTAGCCATAACAGCAATTAACAATCTGTTTGCACCACCAAATTCAGATTCATAATCCATAAAAGTTTTCATGTATTCATGTTCTAATGGCAATTGCTTTTTAAAGCCGGCATCAACTCTTAATTTACTGGCATTGTATCCCATGAAAACTGTTAAGACAGTCAGCAATAATAGAATGATTTTTTTGTTGTTGAAAATCAATGATTGAAGTACATTGATTAATTTTGAATTTTTAGCTGTCATCGATCTTACCTCATGTCCTTAGTCATTAAACCTGTTTCACCAAGCAATATTAACTTGTCAGTTTTTACAGACAATATGCCTGTGTAGTCTCCATCACTTTTAGAAAGATTTACTTTTGACAACCTGTTGTTTTTAAATTGTAGTACGGCACCATTGGCACCTACTAATAACAGTTTATTATTATATGTATGTTCAGATCCAAATAAACTGTCTAATATGGGGGTATCCAATTGAGTGAAACTGTTTCCAAAATCATCACTTACCAATACGTTTCCTCTTAATCCGTATAGAACTATTTGGCCTTCAAATACAACGGCTCCAAACATTGATCCAGAATATGGTAAATCTAATGATTCCCAATTTTTGCCTGCATCAAAGCTTCTATAGGCTTTTCCACCTTCTGCTACCACAAAGAATTTAAATTCATCGACCCTTACAATTTTATTTAAATGAAAATCCTCATCAGTAAAAATAATACCATCGGACCAATTTTTTCCACCATCAAAAGTAGATAAATAGGTACCATATGCACCGATAGCAAAACCTTCACTTTCATTGAGAAACAATACGTCTAACAATGGCATTTCTCTTTCAACATCTTCGAATTGTTTTACCCAGTTTTGACCATTATCCGCACTATAAAGAATAGTTGTATCGTGTCCTACCGCCCATGCATTATTATTTATCATTGCAATGGCAGTTAATGTGGTTCTTGTTGGCACCTTTTGAGCTTGGTGCCATGAAGCACCATAATCATCACTTAGTGCTATGTGCCCTCTTTCGCCAACGGCAATCACTGTCGAACCATTGGTTTCAGCACCTAGATACAATGATTCGGTAAATTTGGGTTTAATTTCAGCATGATCACTATTTTCATTTGCTAATAGTGTTGTTGACAGTGAAATCAAACATAATAATAATAGTCTATTCATTACCTTCCTCTTAATTAATTATTGGGTACTGCCTTTCAATGTTTGTATTGCTAGGATACTTGATATTTTTATTAGTATTATTGATATATCCAAAATGTACAAAACAATGAGGTTTTCATATATTATAAATGAAAAAGGCTGAAATAATCAGCCTTTTAATCAATCTTTTTTTCTAATCTTATCTTTGACCACGTTTCCTTAGAGCAGCTGGAGTATAGTTAGCTTCACTCAATGGTACATTAAATGTATTTACAGGATCTTTATTATCTAATCCAACAGCAACATAACGACCAGAACGTAAATCATGGTGAGTTTCGACAGTTGACCAGAAAGTTGGAACATCATAGTAATTAATACAATGTGCTTCAGAAAATCTCCAGATATTACCACGTGTATCGTAATGATCTATTAACATGATTTGATAGCTGTCTTCATCAAGATAAAATGTTCTTCTTGAATTGATGTGTCTAACACCATCTTTCAAAGTGGCTTCAACAACAAACATTCTGTGTATTTCATAACGCATCAAATCTGGATTTAAATGCCCTGGTTGTACGATATCAGCATAATCTAAATCACCACTGTGAACTTTATAAGAATTATATGGAACATACATTTCTTTTTTACCCACTACTTTCCAATCAAAACGATCCATAGCACCATTAAACATATCAGTCATGTCATTTGTTCTTAAACCATCAGAAGCTGTACCTGGATTATCATAAGCTACATTTGGAGCACGTCTTACACGTCGTTGACCAGGATTATAAATCCAAGCTTGTCTAGGTGTCTCTGTTTGGTTCATTGTTTCATGAACCAATAAAATACGACCGGCTAAACGCGCTGGTGATTCTACTACTTGATAGAAATACAATAAAATATTATTGATGTCTTCAATTGTATTGCCTTCTGTATAGTATTTACCCAGTAATTCTTCTTTTAATTTTACTACTGTATAACGACCAGACGCAGTTGGTGCCACTTGGTTATTGTATCTCACACCACCAGAACCTTTGTATTTCAATTTATGATTCAATATTAACTCATATGCATTTTGAGGATTTGGAAATGGAAATCCTTCAGCAACTCCTGATACCCCTTCACCACCTGCAATGAGTTTTCCAGTTGTACCATTTTCAATGGTTTTTTGGTAAATACGTTGAGGAAATGATGCAGAGCGTCTAGATTTGTAGACATTCATTTTATAAGTATCATACTTATCGAACATGGCTTTTTGACCAACAGACAAGTTATCAGCATACTGTGTGTAATTTGACGAATCTATTGTAAACTCAATGGCATCACCTGCAAATGGGTCTTGGTGATGATCACCAGGAGTATATCCTGAAGGAGGTGATGTGATTCCACCTGTCCATGCAGGAATTGTTCCAGAAGCATTACCACTTTTTTGAGCACCTACAGGTGTTTTATCACCTAAGTCTGTAGACATGTCATAAGCTTTTGCATTGGCTACTTCTGCTTCTGCTGCAACTCTTGCTGCTTCTGCTTCTGCTGCAACTCTTGCTGCTTCTGCTTCTGCTGCTACTTTAGCTGCTTCTGCGTCAGCTGCCATTTTTGCAGCTTTTTCTTCTGCTAGTGCTTTTGCATTGTCAGCTTCAGCTGCTGCTTTGGCTTTTGCTTCAGCTTCAGCTTTAGCCATCATCTCTTTGGCTTTTGCATCGGCTTCTGCTTTCGCTTCGGCTGCTGCTTCGGCTGCTGCATTGGCTTCTTCTTCTGCTGCTGCTTTGGCTTCTGCTGCCATTTTTTCAGCTTTAGCATTGGCTTTTTCTAGAGCAGCAATTTTCTCTGCCTCATCGCGAGCAGCGGCTTCTTTAGCTGCTTGTTCTGCTTCAGCAGCCATTTCTCTTGCTTCAGCATTGGCTTGTTCAGCTTGTTTTTCTGCCATTACTTGATCATCAGATGATTTTGTATCATCAGGTTTAGAGCAACTCACTACCAAAGTTAATGTTACAGTCAATAATAATAATTTTTTTACTAAATTCATAATTGTCCCCTATGAGTTAAAATGAGTATTTGAAGTTAACTGAATAAAAATCTCTATCACCAATTAAGTTGTGGATTCCTGCTCCAAAATAAGAGGTATAACTGATGTCAGCACCCCATTTTTCTAGGTAAACAGCACCAACACCAAATGTTAATGATTTTCTATCTTCTACAAAGTTACCACCAGGTCCCGGAGTTGTGCCGTTAACATCGTGGTTAAAAGCCAATCTTGGAGATAAATTAAATGGCAAACCAAATGCATTATTGAAATCAAATCTTGTGATTAAACGGTAACCCCAAGAATAAGATGTTGCAAAAAATTCAGCTGGTTCTGTAACTGGATTTCTACTGTTACCAGTAAATGTGCTTGCGCCACCACCTGTATCAGTACCGGGTCCGTTGTATCTTAATACGTCAGTTTCAGGTAAATCCCATACATTGGTAAATCCCACTTCTCCTAGTAAAACAATTTGATCAGCTTTAAACGGGTTGTTTGGTCCAAACAATTTGGTCGCTGTCATTTGGAATTGGCTGACTTCATGCCTTTCCCAACCTTGTATTCTTTCATTGACACCAAATTCACCCAATTGCGAAGAGAATCTGTCATATGGAGCACCAATAGCAGCGTTTAAGGGCGTTAATGCAGCCAATAACAATTCAACATCATCAAATTGTAAAGGAACATTTGGACGGTAAGACAATTCACCTTGTAATGAAATACCTAAACTATTAATTGTAGTATTAAAACTTAAACCATACAAATCAATGTCTTCAGGGTATTCAACATAATATTCAGCACTTTCAGGATTAGTTATTAAGATATCATCTGTAACATTTGCTCCAATAGAAGTACCCGATAACAAAGGCAATCTTGAATGGTAATTCAAATAGTAAAATCCAAACTCAGTGTCATTTAATTCAGTGGCATAATACTTAAATGCCACACCAAATTGGCCATTATCATCAGCACCAGGTCTTATTGCTCTTCTAACAGTTGCACCAGGAGTTCCTTCAGGAGCGATACCAAATCCAAGCATAACATATTCAGCACCTGGAGTTCCAAAATCATTGGTTGAAAAATAGGTGCCTTCAGGATCTGGATCAATTTGTTCAAACTCAAGCATGTATAATGCTTCTACAGAAAGATTGGTTGTTAAATCCATAGAGGCATAAACCATATCAATGGGTAGGAAAGCTTCTTTTAATTCAGCTCCTGCCACACGGATTTTAGATACATCTACTGGATTAATAACATTAATGCCTTGTTGAATAAAGGTACTTTCTCCCCAACTCACAACTTGTCGACCCAATCTAAAGGTACCAGCTCGGTCACCTACATCAAAATTTTTGTAAACATAAGCATCAAGTAACCTTGTTTTTTGGCCAACAAATTCTTTGGCTGTTTCTGATAGTTCATCTTTGTCATTATTGGTAAAATCATGAAATGATGTGGCTCTAAAAAAACCACCAAAAGATTTGTAACTAAACCCAAATTCAGAAGTTATTTTTAAGGCATTAGATATCAAATCTCCTTTATCATAATTCAAGTTACCATTATCTGTATTTATCGACCATCTACCTGGAGCCGCATCTCGTTCGGCAATCGTAGTTGGTTGTCCTGTTGCTAGATTAACACCGACAAATGGATTCAAGTTAGCTTTACCCACTAAATTCTCATCGCGTTCTTCAGCTCTAACTCCTACACCATATGAAACTGTTGTATCCCAACTGGCATTAAAATCACCTTTTGAAAAACTGACAGCATTTGCTAAAGAAACCAAGCCTAAAGAGGAGCTTAATAAAGCTACTTTTAAAGCAGCATTCAATTTATTTTGTTTTATATTTTTCATTTTCATCTCCTCCTTATTGACCTTCTATAACAGAATCATCGGTAACAACAACGGCTGTTCCTAATGAAGAAATCATGCTTGCCATCTGCGTTTGCATTTCAACAGTCGCCGCAGGCGATGCTGCAGGACTTAATAAACTGCCATGATCTCCAGCTGTAAATCTTACTGCAGCATCCACTCCATCAGGATTCACAGTTGTACTGGATATGATTGGCAAACCCATTTCAGCAATTAGGGGGTCTGTTCCTGACAATGGTGCACCAGCTACCGCATTAGGAATAACCACTTCTCCTATCACTTCATGTAACAAGACATTGTTTGTTGCCGAAGTAATGGCACCAAAGTTCAATGGATCACCAGAATCAACAACAGTTTGAGTAACAACCATAAATGCATCGAAATCAGGAGTTCCTGCTTCAACACCTGCTGCTGCTAAACCTGCCCTAATACTTGGGCCAAATGTTGGTGAACCATCTAACATTCTTGCAATACCACCACCAGGTACAGAAAGAACGCCGTTATTAACTGTATCTTCCAATGCTAAGAATGTAATGCCTGTGATTGAACCCAATGACTGAGAAACAAAACCAATTTTTGAACCATCAAAATCTGGATTACCATCTGCATTTAAATCCATAGTTGGTATGGTTGCAGCTAAAGAGAATAGATCTGCCACACCTTGTCTTAAGTTGTCTCTTGATACCAATAGATTAGTTAAGTTTATGGTGTAAGAACCTGATGAATCAATAGCGCCATCACCATCTAAGTCCAAATCAAATGTTCTTTCTTGGGCCAATGGTGCGAAAGGGGTTCCTTCATTATAAAATGGATTGGTTGTATCTGTTATACCATGTAAAGGTAAATCTTGTGCTATCACAGCATAACCAACAGAAGCCATTGTGTCAGCTATAGCCAACATATCTGATCTGTCTCTGGTAATACCATGTTGAAAGATTACTATTGGCCATCCTGTAGCAGGCATTGTCTGTCCGCTATTGGCATTTGGCAATGTTAATAATACAGGGTAAGTTTGATCACCATTGGATACAGGAATTGGATTTGCAAAAGTTAAATATGTAGATGTAGGGTCTAAACCAAAAGCATTAAATGGAGGAACATACGCACCAGGTGCGGCTTTCCAAAATGTATTTAAAGGAGCTGTTGGATTATCTGCGCTTGGAGCACCTAGATAATAAGGGCTGCTTTGAACACCTATCCATATATCAGCAATACCTGCACCACCAATGGCACTGGTATTTAATCCTGTAGGACCTAATGAGCTAAAACCTGGTCCACTGATTGCTTTTACTGCGCTTAGTACTGGAGTAATTGATTGAGTTGTCATCACCCATGAAACAACGATATCAGCAGGATCCATACCTTGAGATGCTGCTGCTGCTTCTTGTGAATTGGTTAATTGACGTAATGGCTCTAGAGCAGCTGCGGTAGGATTGTCTAATAATGGATCAGTACTGTTTCCATTGGCATCAACTAATGGCGATGTTCGTTTGGCAATAAAATATTGTTGATCTGGTGTAGCGGCGTTGCCAGCAGCATCAGTAATACCATTTGTTACTACAGCCATATAATTACTTAATTGTGCTAAAGCCTTTAGAGGTACGACAGCAATTCCAGATCCAGTTGGTACAGCTACATAATCTACACCAGGAGTCAACTCTCTGGTTACACCAGTTACTCCGCCACCGGGGCCTGTTAATGAAACTTGAAAAACCCTCACGCTATTTCCTGTAGTAACAGATGCCGGTGCAACTGGAGCAGAAAAACCAGTTGACCAAGGAGCGTTTGTTGAAAATCCATCAATTGCGTTTAATGCAACTTGAGGGTTTCCAAAATCAGTTTCGTCAAGACCTGGAATGTTTATGGTTAAATCACCAGTTCCTGATAACAATAAGTTAGAAGGAAATGGAAGCACCCCAGTTGATGGTGCAAATAAAGCAGTTATTGTCGCAGTTGCTGGATCTCCACCCGGATTGGTTGCTGGTACAGTAGTTACCGCTCTTGGAGCATTGGATGAACTGCTACAAGCTTGTAATACCACGATTGATATGATTGTAATTATAAAATATTTTAGACGCATTTATCGGTCCCCTGATTAAAACAACTACTATGATAAATTTTTTGTGGGTACAATTACAAGTAAAAATGTTAATTTCTTGTTAATTTAAACACTTGTTTGAATTTTAAAGTATATTGTAATTGTTAAATGTTGTTTTGGTGACAATTAAATTCATAGATAAAGTGAATTTTATTCCAAATTTACTTCCAATATTCCTTGTGTTTGTATAAATTCATATTTCTAATTCATTACGGATAACTTTACATTATATATATGTATGAATAATAATCTCAAAAATTTTGCCTTTCTTGTATTTTTTCTCATTGTTGGCTACTTTATTTATGGCTCAAATTTATCCATTAAAGAATCACATACATTATTTATAACACTAATAACAGCGAGTTTATGGGTCACTGAAAAACTTCCCATACCTGTGAGCTCTTTAATTCCAATTGCCGCCTTCCCGCTATTGGGGATATTAGACAGCAAACAAGTCGCACAATCTTATGGCAGCCCATTAATACTATTATTGTTGGGTGGTTTCATGTTATCAACGGCCATGTCTGCCACCAATTCTCATAAATACATTGCCAATAAAATAATTAAAGGCATAGGCACAAATTCACAAGCAAAAATCCTATTGAGCTTTATGTTAACCGCCTCTTTTTTAAGCATGTGGATATCAAACACAGCGACCACACTTATGCTATTGCCCATCGCCATAGCCATACTCGATAAAAATGAATCTAAAAAGTTTGCAGTAGTCTTGTTATTGGGCATTGCATATGCTGCCAGTATTGGTGGTATCGCAACACCCATTGGCACACCACCAAACCTGATCCTTATCCAATCCATTAAAGAAGCTGGTCTTGCTGACATTGGGTTTATGAGCTGGATGAAACAAGTGTTACCCATTCTACTATTTATGTTTCCAATCACATTTTTTTACCTTAAAAGACACTTGAACAATCAACCCATTAATTATCAATTGGAAAATTTGAAACTCACCTCTTCACAAAAAAAGGTATTAATGGTCTTTCTTTTAACCGCCATTTTATGGATGACCAGAGTCGAACCATTTGGCGGCTGGAAAGCTATGCTTGATTTACCTTATGCCAACGATGCATCTGTGGCTCTTTTATCGGTTGTTCTTTTATTTACGTTAAAGAATGAATCAAAAAAAACCATTATTACCTGGACAGAAGTTAACAAACTTCCATGGGGTATTTTACTTTTATTTGCAGGTGGGATAACCATTGCTACCGCATTTAGAGAAACAGGACTGAGTGCATCAATTGCTGATAATCTGGTGTTTTTAAATAATTTCCCCATTTGGCTCATTGTTGGATTTATATGCTTGTTTGTCACATTTCTGACTGAAGTCACAAGCAACACAGCCACAACTGCTGTATTAATGCCTATTCTTCTATCCACTGCAACTGCATTAAATGTAGATCCCATGGTATTGATGCTACCAGCCACTATCAGCGCCAGCTTTGCGTTTATGATGCCAGTAGCAACAGCACCAAATGCCATTGTATTTAGCAGCGGCCATGTCTCTATAAAGCAAATGATGCGCATGGGTTTATTTTTAAATCTTTTTGGAGCCATTCTTTTGACTTTGTATTTCGGGCTTGTAAATACTTGAAAATTATCAAATTCAAAAGTACACTGATTTTTTATTTTCAAATAACGCCGTGACTAGAAACCAAGCCCTACTCAAGTGGGCACAAGATAAACTTAATGATCCAGAATGCAGCATACAATCTGCATCAAGCGATGCCAGCTTCAGAAGTTATTGGCGGGTGTTTTCAAATGCTAATACATTTATTGTGATGGATGCTCCAACTGAACACGAAGATTGCCAACCGTTTATTAATGTATCGAATTTGTTGATAGAAAGCGGTATTAACGCACCTGTTGTTATTGAACAAGATTTACAACAAGGATTTCTATTGTTATCTGACTTGGGTTCTGATCAATACTTAGATGTGCTAGACATTGACAACTTCATCTTACTATACAAAGATGCATTACGTAGCTTAACCACCATTCAACAAAAAACTCCCTGCAATGGATTGCCACAATACGGCAAAAAATTGCTCAATCAAGAATTGGAATTATTTAACACTTGGTTTATCGGAAAACACCTCGGTATTGAGATTTCAGATGAGCAAACAAGAATCATAGAAGACTCTCAAAAATTACTTATAAACAATGCCTTGGAACAGCCACAATCATTTGTTCACAGAGATTATCACAGCCGAAACATCATGTATTGCGAAGGTCAAAAACCTGGTATTCTTGACTTTCAAGATGCTGTATTGGGTCCCATAACCTATGATGTGGTTTCTTTATTAAAGGACTGTTATATTACTTGGAAAACCGAGGACATCAATGAGTTATCAGATCAATTTAGACAATCATACAATCAACTAAATGATTGTGACATCCCCTCTTCACAATGGCAAAAATGGTTTGATTTAATGGGCATGCAAAGACACATGAAAGCTGTTGGCATTTTCTGCCGTTTGAATTACCGTGATAACAAACCCAATTATCTTAAGGACATTAATCGCACCATGAACTATATTAAAGGTGTTTGCGAATCCTATTCTGAATTAAAACCATTCATGACAATTATTGATGCCATAACACCTTCTATTGATAACTTATGAGAGCAGTAATTCTTGCAGCTGGAAAAGGAGAGCGCATGAGGCCACTGACACTGGCCAAACCCAAACCTTTGCTTGAAGTCTGTGGAACCACATTAATAGAACACCATATTCACAATTTAAAAAAAGCTGGTTTTACCAAAATCATTATTAATGTATCTTGGCTTGCGCAACAAATAATGACAAAGTTAGGAGATGGCAATCAGTATGGTGTTGAAATCAGGTATTCTTATGAAGGAAATGAACCACTTGAAACAGGTGGAGGGCTATTAAAAGCCTTGCCATTGATTGGTAGCGACCCATTCTTAGTTGTCAATGCCGATGTTAAAACTGATTTTGACTTTTCAACCTTAAAAAACCACAGCCCACAATTGGCTCATTTGGTTATGGTAAAAAATCCAGAGCACAATATTAATGGTGACTTTTCAATTGAAAACAATGCATTCTTATCATCTAATTCATCCTCTAAAAAACACACCTATTCTGGAATAGGAGTCTACAATCCTGAGCTATTCAAAGAATGTTCGCATGGAAAGTTTTCTGTTGTCCCTCTTCTTAAACAAGCCATGTTACAGAATCAAGTAACAGGAACACTCTATCAAGGCCAATGGGATGACATTGGCAACATCGAAAGACTAATTGCAATTAATAAAAATTGCAATAAATCAAGCTAAAAATCAAAATAAATCAAACTAAATGCATTTATTCAAACAAACGTTTGAATACCACGCCCTATTATGCTATTTTAAACAGCGTTTTGATAATAACCAATAATAAAAACTTCAAATGTGACAATTTTTATCAGTTAAAAAACACATATTTGAGACAAAACACAATTAATTTAATATAAAAGAGAGGAGAGAAAATGTTACAAAAGAAGAAAGTATTGTCACTAATAATACCACTATTATTACCTGCTGTGTTATCAGCTAAGACACCAAACAATAAGCAACTCGCAGGCCCGCCATCAGAATTTGAATTCATGCAAAAAGCCCAACCAGAGCAAAGTGCATTGGTTTCAAAAACGGCATTGTTACCTGTCAACTTAAAAGAAACAAGAGCAGGAAACTGGGTTTGGGATTCTGATTTAGCAATAGACAGCCATGATTTTAGTTTTATGGTATTTGCCAATGGATCAAAAAATTGGCAAGTTGAATTGATAAATCCATTAACCAATAAAGTCACCGCTATTGATGATTTAGCTTCAAAATCAATTTCAACAAAATTTGGTCTAGAGCAAAATAATTACCCAGGTGAAAAATACTCGTTTTCAAATATAGACACTGGCAATTGGAAAATAAGAGTTAAATCTATTGGAGAACCAGATCAGTTAAAAGGTTTTGTTTTGGTATCAAGTGATAGCAAATATCAATTGAATTCTTACAAAACTAATGATGACCAAATTACAGGGCACAACATCCATTTTGTAACACAAAGTACCAGCAATGAAGACACCATTGAAGTTTTAAAAGATTTCAAACCAATTAGTTCTGCTTATATGTTAGTGACAACTCCAGATGGATTGCAACAACAACATGCCATGTATGATGATGGGATGCATGGTGACAAGCTAGCTAACGATGGATTATTTGGAGGAGATTTTAAGACCTTTGAAGCTGGAAATTACACAGTTCAGATCAATGCAACTGGAACCAACCCAAATGGCACACCATTTTATCGTACTACTGAACATTTTGTGCCTGTTATTGATCAATCAATATATATGGACACAAACAAAGTCAGTGCCACTTCAACCGGTGATAACCGTTTAAAAATTGGATTAGATGTAGAGAAGTTAAGTACAGCAGACAACTATTTCAGAATTATTGCTGAAGTATGGGGTGAAGACACAAAAGGTTCAATGTCTCCAGTTTCATGGATCAGTACCATTACTAATGTGGATAATGGTCAGTTAAACGTTGAATTAGACGGACGTTGGCTGGAAATGGCTAATGTGGCAAATAATTACGAACTTCGCAATTTAAGAATTGAAGATGCGAACCATTTCATCCCGCTTGTGAACAAGAAAAATATAAACCTAGAAATAGGTCATATTGAAAAATCTGCAGATAAAAGTTTTAGTGGTGGTATTACCAATGAAATGATGATGGGCATACGTCCATTTGATGCTAACGCTGCTGAAAAAGCAGCTGGTGGCAAACTTTTATTGGTTCATGGTTATTGTTCAAGCAATGTATGGGGATCTTATGCTGGCCAATTTAGCGATTCTGCTACGTTTGCTGATTTTGATCAAAACCGTTCTCACGATGAGTTTGCAAGAAGAATCAGAGATTTTGGTGCCCAATATCCTTCATTCGGTGTAGTGGCTCATTCTCAAGGTGGTGCTGCCAGTTTGCATCTTTATACTTATTATTGGAGTGGCTTAGATTATTCTAGTGGTAGCCGTATGATCCAAACTGTAGGTACACCTTACCAAGGCACACCATTGGCAGGAAATTTGGCTGCATTAGGTGATGTATTTGGAGTTGGATGTGGGTACAATTCTAACTTAACTACTTCAGGTGCTTCTTCTTGGTTAGCAGGTATTCCAACTTGGGCAAGAAACCAAGTTAACTATTACACCACATCATTTGCTACTAAATGGTGGAGATATGATTACTGTAGTTTAGGAACAGATTTGTTCTTAAGCGATCCAGAAGATGGTGTTATTGAAAAATCACGTGGTCAACTCAGCGGTGCAACTAACCGTGGTCACAAAACAGGTTGGTGTCATACTGCCGATATGCGCGACCCAGGTCAAACTGGTGACAGTAGCAGAAACTCAACCATGAGTAATTACGCCAAAAGATAGATAAATGGCACATTTGAAAAAGGGTTTCATTAGTGAGACCCTTTTTTTTGGCAAAAAAAAAGATATTATCGTATAATCCGCAACTGAAATTAAAAACCGAATTGAATGAACAAAGATTGGATACCCCATGTAACAGTTGCAACCATTGTTGAGAAAGACAACAAATTTCTTATGGTAGAAGAAGATTTACATGGAAAAAAATTACTTAACCAACCCGCTGGCCACTTGGATGAAGGTGAAACACTAATACAAGCTGCCATTCGTGAAACATTGGAAGAAAGCGCTTGGAAGATCAAGATTTCTCATATGATTGAATTTGCCCAATGGACCTCACCCAACAGCGATACACATTTTTTGAGGGCTTGTTTTGCAGGTATCGCACTTGAGCATTTCCCCGATCAAAAATTAGATGATGGCATTATTAGAGCATTATGGATGAGTCGTGATGAAGTAGCCCAAAACGCTCACCGGTTACGCAGCCCACTTGTATTACACCACATTGACCACTATATTGCTGGCAAGAAATTTGATTTAGATTTTTTCAGTTATTATGACAAGCAAAAACAAACAGACTAAAGTTATTGTAGGCATGTCAGGTGGAGTCGATTCATCTGTCAGTGTTGCCCTGCTCCAAGATCAAGGCTATGCTGTGCAAGGCATGTTCATGAAAAACTGGGAAGAAGACGATACTCTAGAAACCTGTAGTGCCGATGATGATGTCAAAGATGCCCAATCAGTTGCCGATAAACTCAAGGTAAAACTTCATTTGCGTAACTTTGCATCTGAATATTGGGATTTTGTGTTTGAAGACTTTCTGAATGAATACAAAATTGGCCGCACTCCCAATCCAGATATTTTGTGTAACCGTGAAATCAAATTCAAAACATTTCTAGAAAATGCACAAGATTTAAATGCTGATTTCATGGCAACTGGACATTATGTTGACAAAGATTTTGAAGATGGAAAATTTCGCCTACTTAAAGGCAAAGACAACAACAAAGATCAAAGCTATTTTCTTTACACCATCACTCAAGAACAGTTGGCCTATTCTTTATTTCCATTAGGAAAAATTGACAAACCTGTTGTCAGAGAAATGGCCCAAGAACTGGATTTAGTGGTTCATGACAAAAAAGATTCGGTTGGTATTTGTTTTATCGGCGAGAAAAACTTTCAAACTTTTTTGGCATCATACTTAAAACCAAATCCTGGCAATATCGTTAATGATCAAGGAACTGTGATTGGTCAACACACAGGATTAATGTATTACACCATTGGTCAACGACAAGGTCTCGGTATTGGTGGAGTCAAAGACGCGCCAGCATTGCCTTGGTTTGTGGTGGCGAAAAACCACAAAAACAATGAATTAATTGCCATACAAGGTGGTGACAACCCTTTATTGTTATCCCAATCACTCGTTGCAATAGACCTAAACTGGATTTCTGGCCAACAACCCATTTTTCCCTTAAGATGTAAAGCCAAAACCCGCTACCGTCAACCTGATCAAAGCTGTACCATTACAGAAAATGACAATGGTTTGATCCAAGTTGATTTTGATAACAAGCAAAGAGCAGTGACACCAGGACAATCTGTTGTGTTTTATGATGACAATGTTTGCCTAGGTGGTGGTATAATCCAACACACCGATACACTCACTGAAACTTGTGAATTTTATACAGAACAATAGATACTAATTATGAAAAATAGAACCATCGCACTGGCAGGTGTTTGCCAAGCCGCTTATTTCGCCAATGAATTGGCCAGTACTGGTAAAGTCAGAGACCAAAATGGTTATGATGCCTTAATCAACAGTTTATATGTGTTAGATTGTGATGAAGTGAGTGAAATTTATGGTTCTGACATGGGTAATCTCAACACAGGTTTAAAAACCCTCAGTTATGCATTTAACCGTGATCCTGATTACTTAACTGTGCTCAAATATACATTGACCTTATTAACACTAGAACGCAAACTAAACAAACGTAATGATTATATGGGAATTATTCAAAAAGGCATTCTCGATTCAAAATTATTGCAACTACCCGATGACCCATTATCTTCAGCTGTCATTACAAAATTGGCCAATGTTTATAGTTCTACCGTCAGCCTTTTACAACCCCGCATTATTCTTAGCGGCAAACCAGAACACTTAAAACAACCTGCCATCACAGAAAAAATTCGTGCGATCTTACTCGCAGGCATTCGATCATCTGTATTATGGACACAAATGGGTGGCACACAATGGCAATTATTGTTCAAGAGAAAACTATTGGTAGATACTGCTGGTGAATTAAAGAAAATGGTTTAAATCGATTTTTGAGTATTGTGGCCCCTGACCATCATGAGTTGACATGTCAAATCTTTTAAGCTGTCTCTTATACACATCTGACGCTGCCGAC
>CAJXVJ010000011.1 GCA_913061105.1 uncultured Alcanivoracaceae bacterium
GAGATTTCTGCCTGTCTCGTGGGCTCGGAGATGTGTATAAGAGACAGAAATTAATATATCCCATTTATTAGTCAATGGGATTTGTAATAATGTTTTTAACAGAAATAGAAGATTAAATCAATTTTTATTCATGAAATATATAGGCACCAATAATCTTATTCATTGTAAATCCATTTATTTTTTACCAGAACAGTTTTCATTATTTGGAGGATTTATATACACCCATGTTATAAGAAAAATCAATTCTTAAAAGCTTTTGGGTGCCTCTTTCCATTGTCCCCTATTTCATCCCAATTGGCTTTTGAGTCCACCCAAATGTGGTGTGCGACCTTAAGTTTTTTATCCCCTTCAACAAGCAATCCAGCCGGTACATACATGCGTGAATCATCATTAGGTCCAGGCAAAGTTGATCCACATGTTTTACAAAAGCTGGTTTGCCAATCGTGACCAGGTTTGTCCCATGTTTGGATGTTTTGTTTGCCTTTTATCCATTGAAATTCTGATTTTTTTACCACAACTACTGCAATACCATTAACACCAGTGGATTTTCTGCAAATTGAACAATGGCAGAAATACACATCAGAAGCATCACAACTCAATTCGAAAACAACAGTTTCACAATTACATTTGCCTTTTATCATGGTTATTACTTAGGGTTTATTTAAAATTACATGACTGAACTGTTATTAATATTACTATCTTGCAGTGTGTGATACAAGCTAAGTATTATACTCCTGCTTTTATTTTTAATACACATTGACCCCGAGCTACTTTCTACCCATTACCATAACCAATAATGCAACAATTGCAGTTCCATAAAACACATGAGAAAAAAGGGGGTTAAGTTTATTGGGGGAATATCAAGTCATTTGACTAGTTATTCTAAGTAGTAATGCTAGTCAAATGACCCGACCCCCTTTCTTTTTGCATCTCTTTAGCAATTTTGAAAAATAAATTTCAGAATTGACGATCACGGACTCGATTCATTTCATGCTAGAAAGTATTATTTAATTCTATATCACAATGAACCCATGACCAGTGAAATGGTAAAGATTCGTACTAATCCCTATATACAGTTTCTAAATTATTCTCCTATCCAAATCCATCTTGCCATGCTAAATTATCTACTTTACATTTATCAATTATAAAACCAGAAATATTATCATCTATGAATGGGTTAAGTATTCTTTTTGCATTACAAAATCCTGGTTTATCAGCAAGTTTATTAATTGCTTTTATTGCATTATCCTTAGATGTAAATACTCCAATAAATTTAACATCTTCATAATCATCATGAATCATGATATGTTCTAATAAATATACATTCATTATTTAATCCTATTCAAAAGCTCTATCGCCCCATTTTTTTATTTTAGCAAACTCTGTTTGTGATTTTGTAGAATAATTTCCTTCTCCATATTTGGAATCTAAAATTCTTTTTGCAAAATCTTTTCCTGATTCTCCAACTCTTGGCCTTTCTCCTTTAGCCCAACTAGGCACATCCTTTGCTCCCTCTTTACCACTTAAATTAGATTTTGGTTTTTTAAGCTCAGGACAATTATGCACCAACACTCCATACTCAGTTATATAATATGTATGAAAATCATCAACAGTAAAATTATAAGTCACATCTAATTGGTTTGTTAATTCTACACTTGTTACTTTCACAATTAAACCGTCATTTGTTTGTATTTGATATCCAACCTGTAAATTATGGGTTTTTATCCAACCTTTATCAACCACATAAAATGGATGATCATCGGTTGATTCTATAATTTGTTTTTTACCTTCTACATCAAGTTCAATGACATATATGGGTTTTGGGATATTGGTAAATAATGAAATAACGGGTTTCCAGTCAGATTCCCCTGTAATTGGATCGGTTGCCCAGACCATGTCTCCTATTTCTATGTCTTCTATATCTTTCAAACCCTCTTTGGTTAATACTTGTGTTCCTGCAACCAAACAATTACATGGGTTGTTTTTAAACAAATCTTTCAGCTTTTTAGCCATTTCAGCAAGTTTTTCAGCTTTTCTCAAAGCCAAATCTAAGGCTGCATCACCACATCCACCGCTACCGGTTACACAGTCATACATATTGACAATGTCTTCCCATGGATTAAGCATATCTATGGTCATATCTACAAAGGGGTCTATGCGGTCTCTGGCTTCACCGCTTACTATTTCGTCCAAGACAAATTCACCAAAGCCTTCCACATGGTCGGTAAAGTCCTGTAAATTATCGGCTAACTTATCAAACCAGCTTCTGTCAAGACCAAATGGATCTTGCCAGTTTAGTGGATTGTTGCCAACATAGGCATACAAATTCATGCCTGCTATATAGCCTATAGGATCCCGGTTAAGAAACCTGCCTTGTGCGGGGTCGTAGTATCTGGCGCGGTAATAATAATAACCCGTCTCATTATCCAGCCGCCTGCCTGTGTAGCCAAAGGTATTGCCTATTTGGCTTTGATTAATAATGATGCCATTGGCATCGGTAATTTGGGTTTGTCCAAAATCACCGTAGTTATAGCGTTCTATGACTTGTCCACTTTCATTGGTGATGGCTGTGATGCTACTTTGAAGCGTTGAGTGGTAATAATAAGTGCCCGTAGGTGTCTGCATTTGCACCATCGCATCGAGGTTTCGTCCTTGAACATAATTACGCAACAGTAATCCTTGTTCATTGTGTTCTTCAATGACTTTAGATCCATCGTGGTAGTATTGAATAGTTTCTGTTACATTGGTTTTAGTCACCCTGCGACTTAAGGCATCATAGGTAAAAGATGCCAGAGTTTGGCCATTTTCCTCTACTTTAATCAACCGATCTAATGCATCATAACTCAGACTTCTATCTCCATCTTGTGTTAAATTGCCATCATCATCATGAGATTGAGCATTGTTGCCTACTTGATCGTATTGATTAAGTTCATTCACCACAAAGTCAGTATTTGATGATTGATTTCCAGTTTGTGTTAACTGGTGCCAGTTTCCGACGCCATCAATGGTGTAATCTTTATTTAAACCATCACTAAATGCCTGCACATCTTGGTTTGTAATGGCATTGTTAGTTAATCCTGATAGGTCTTCTGTGTTTTGTGATATTGTGCGAGATACGCGATAAGCCGAATCCAATTCAAACAATTTGCTTTGTTGTGCTGTTGCTGTTGTCTTGGTTTCATAACGTCGATTACCAGCTTTGTCATAGCCGTAATTAAAGGCTGCAATCAATGTTCCTGATGCATCTAAGTGCTCTAAACCAATAACGCGTTTATTGGCATCAAATCCGGTGAGATTAGTGCCGTTATGGGTTCTTAATCTAGTGCCATTACCATTGCGTCTTTCTGTCATTCGGCCAAAACCCATGTAGTTATACTCTGCAATAACTGACTCTGAATTTGGCTCATTTATCTGGATTAGTCTATCCAGTTCATCGTATTGGCGGTTAACTTGCCGACCGGTTGGGTAAGTTAGACTCAACTGATTGCCGACTCCGTCAAATAGGCTATTAACGAATCGGCCATTTTGTTTTTGGCTTATGGCTTGATTAAGTGAGTCATAACCCACTTCAATTGTCCAATCATCATCAGCTGTTTGTGGATTGTTGTTGTCTGTTAATAGTGTTCGTCGACTCAGTCCATCATACTGATAGTTTAACTGTGTGGTGCCTAAAATGCCTGTGGCTCGATTAATATCCACGCTGGTTAAACGATCAACGGCATCATAATTTAAGGTGTGAATTGAACCGTTTGGATCAATCAATTGGGTTAAATTATCGTCCTTATCGTATTGATACTGGTCCATGCTATCATCAGCATAGGTTTTTTCTTTTAACCTGTCTAACTCATCATAACGATAGGTAGTATTGTTACCGTTATCATCAATTAATGTCGTCAGGCGTGAGTTGTTATCGAAAGTAAACCAAGTGTTGATAATTCCATCTGGATTGGCAGGATTACTTAGATCCAGTGCACCACCAGCACCTGATTGTGTCAATAGTTCACTTTGTTGCACTTGACGGTTTAGTCCATCATAAATAAACAGGGTTTTATTATCGAGTGCATCAGTTTTTTCAATGATATTGTTACGGCTATCAAATTTAATTTGCGTGATATTATTAAGATTATCAATTGTTTTTGTGGCTCGATTCAGTTCATCGTATTCAACTTGCCAGCTAAACTGTTCAGGAGGGAAAATTCCTGCTGAATCAAATTCTAATTGTTGGTAACTTGTGATGTTATGACTTTTGTCAAAGGCATAGATCTGTTGATTATTGAGGGCATCAATGCTTTTTGTGCGTCTATTGATTCCATCGTAAGCATAACTTATTTGGTGGGCATTGTCATCTTTAAATATAACCAAACGACTGGATCTATCGTAATGGTATTGCGATGTTGTGTATCCATCATTAGGAGTTAATATTCCATCTTGAATATTGTTACCTTGGTTATCCTGGAACAATCTGTCAATTTGATAAATCCTATTGAGTTCATCGTATGAATATTTAATTTCTGCGAGCAGTACATTGCCAGTACCAGAATTATCAACTGGACTTAATCCTTGACGTTGTCCATAGTTTTGTTTAAATAGCTTATTGTCCAATGGATCATAATCAAATAATGTGATGTTACCCACAGCATCTTTTGCCTGAACCATGCGGTTAAACCCATCATAAGTTAAATGGACTTGTTCGTTGTTGTTGTCACCATTGTTGTCTTGTGCATCCTGAAAAACGATAAGGTTACCATTGCCATCATAGGTAAAATGTCTAGAACTTTGATCTGCTGAGCCTGTCCCCTTAATGGCTTCGTACACAAAATCTCTTTCATCAAATATTCTGTTAATTCGATTGCCTTCACCCAGAATTTTTTCAACAACATTTTCATTGCGATCATAGATAATTTGGTTATGAATAACTGATCCAGTTGCGATTTCGTGGCGACTGTCAATGAGGTTATCCAATGTATCGTATTCATAAGTCAATGTTACAGATTCATCCAGCCCTGGACCATTAGTGTCTACATTTTGAATTTCTCTGCGAACGATATTATTATTGGCATCATAATGAATTTCTTGTTCGTATAAATAGGGTGCAGCAGATGTGACTTTTATGATTTGATCCAATGCATTGCGTTCAATAGAACTGCTGTTGCCCCTGCCATCTGTGTGACGGATTAATTTGCCTACAGATGAATATTTGTAGTTGTTAGTAATTTGCTCTAATGGCAGGTTAGTTCGGCGGGGAGATAACGATGAATCAAATGTTTTTTGACTTAAATAACCGCCATTAAGGGTGTTAAGTAACCGCGGAGACTGACTTACTTGCCCTGTATTGCCTGGGTCTATTTCAGGATAGTAATCGTATTTTGTAACATTGCCTTCTGGGTCAATATTTTTGATGAGTTGTGCAAACTCATTGTAATGATAATCACTGATTATATCTTGGCTACTGCCATCAATTAACACAGGAGATGGTTTTATGGATTGAACTTTTCGACCCCGTACTTGGTTGGTAACTCCATCACCATTGACATCACCTAAACCGATACTGGTTTCAGATGCATCAATTAAATTTTGCAATGATTGTACAGACACTAGCATTCTATTCGCCAGTGGTTGAAGATCGCTAGTTTCCTGATAATCAAAAACATATTTTGTTTGGTATCGCTCTGGATTAACTGCTCCACCATTTGGCGCAACGAAGTTATCATCAAAGCCTCTTGGATCAACAAAACTGCTAACTTGATTAAAGATGGGTTCGTATTGCATGGTGCGTTTCTGGCTGGCTTGTGCACCACCACGAATACCTGCATATTCAATTACTTCTAATAAATTTCCGCGTTGTAGTGGATCATTAGAATTACTGTCAAACGTATATTCTGTACGATTGCCTTCTGGGAAAATTGTTTCTGTGCGCTCACCATTGGTATTGTACTTATGATAAGTGACATACTCATCTGGGTCACTGGAATTGATATTCCTGTTGGTTTGTTCGCGTTTTTCCAGCAGGTTGCCTTTTGCATTGTGTATGTGCACTTCTACATTGCCCATTCTATCAACCAAAGTCACTTGATTATCCGGTGTATTGGGTTGGTCTGCAGAGCCTCCAATCAGGTCAGAATAACTGACTTCGTAAGTTTGATTTTGCTCACCTTCTTGCTGTGTAATAATCTTATCTAGCTCATAACCGCTCTCACCATAGGTGTTTTGCAAATAAGTTTGGCCTTTTGGATCGGTAATGGTTAACAAATTATGATTTAATGCTTCTAGTCCAAATCCTGATGAATAGGTATAATTCATGGTTTTCCCTTCAGGGAAATTGTTACCTGTTGAAGTATCAATGACTAACGGTGACCGGACACTCGCCAAATCCCCATTGCCATCATATTTGTATACTATTTCTCTTCCTGTAAAATCAAATACTTTACGGATTCTATTATTGGTATAGTATTCTAATTTTATGATACGACCTAAGGTATCAGTAATGGTGTCTAATCTTGAACGGCTGTCATACCTATAAACCGTGTTGTTATTAAATCTATCACGGCGTATTACCATGCGCCCATCAGCATTAAACCAGGTTTGAAAACCATACCTGTCTCTAATTAAGAAACCATTATTGGGCAATTTTTGCATGTGCATGTATAGGCCACTAGGTGCTTCATATATGCCTGTACTAATTTGCCTAAATGTATCAATTCTTCCGCTTCCACGGGTGTATTTAACATCGCCACTACCATCATTAGTAAAAACTAACCTTTCATTGTGGTTGTGATTCCAGGATGCTCCAAGCGGTCCATTGTAATTGTATTTACTGCGGTAAGTTCTGGTGAATTTAAAATCATATCCCCTGCCTTTTATCATTAAATCAGTTATAGATGTTTTAAATTCACCTGTAGATACAATGATGGGGTCTGCTTCTTCATTGGCATTGTTATTAGATTCGTCTGAGTCATTTCCATCAGGTCCCTTTTTAGGATCATCTCCATCATCATTGCCATCATCGTCATTGTCTTCGCCTTCATCTTCAGGCGGAGGCGGAGGAGTACCACCACCCCAACCAGCTTTGGTAATTCCTGATCCAGGAATCGTGACAAGTGTGGTACCATCTTCACTAATTTTTCCCTGTCCCATGGGTACAAAATATGCCATGTCATGATCCCATTGCACCACAGGTACCAAGGTACCAGGTTTTAAACCATTGGTATTGGGAATGTGCACTTCGATTGGCGGATCGAATCGGGTTCCTGTCGGTTGGAGTGTCCAACCAGTGGTCAGAAACCGACTGGCTGTTCCTGGAGGAACCATGGGCAAACGGTCATTATGCACAGGATTAACTACCAATTCCCCTTCTGTTGATCCATCAGGAAATGTGACACTGTTGGCTTTGACTATCATCTTAAAACCTTGAAAACCTGGAAGCGTTAACTCAACATCTTGATCGCCACCTACTACCCTGGTATTTTCTAAGTGCACTGGTGGCAGAAAGATTGAATGGGGCAACTGATTATTTTGACCTTGTATGATTGCGGTTTCAAAATGCAGTGCTGGATACTCGATCATTTCTCCATTTTGTTCAACTTGTACGTTTCTACCATCTACAAATAAGTCTATCTTGCCTGATGGCACACTGTTTGAAAAATTGAAGAAGCCATTCTCATCACTTAATGCTGTAAGATTGGTTCTGGCAATGGAAAATTGAATACCTTGAATTGGAACACCTGTGTGGTCCATCACAACTCCACTGAATCGGGTGGTATCATCACTGCGTTCTAAAACAATTATATTGAATACTGATAGCCCAATCGTGTTGTTGTTTTCTAATTCGGCTTGTGCTTTTATCTTAACATTGTCTACAATTGAACCCATTCTTGGTCTAACACTGGCTTGGCCTTTGTTGTCTGTCATGGTGCGAATGCTTTGTCCATTGTTGACTAACTCTGCATCAGGAGCTGATTGAATGTCAAAAAAGGCATCTCCTTGAGTAATGGAATATATAACTGGTGCATTGGCTATGGGGTTATTGTTAGCATCCAACACCATGACTGTTAAGGCTTCAATGGGTTGGCTTTCTGTTTGTGCATATTGAGTACCAGATGCACCTTCGATTAACACTTTAGCGGGTTCATCTGTCAGTGTATTGGCAATAAATTGAACGTCTTCAATCATATTTTCGGCAGATGCTCGAATGATGTTGTTTGCCAACCCTGCTTGTGTGCCCAGTGTTAACCACACTTGTGCTTGTCCTGTTGAGTCTGTGTTAACTATGAGGTTTCTGGCCAGGTTGATGCCATCACTCAAGCTTGCTTGGTTTTCATCATTGCTAATTGATCCATCACCTTTATCTATGTCAAAATAAATCGGCAAATCCACCAATGGCAATCCCACTTTGTCCATCGCAACTATGGATAAAGCTTGAGATAACTGCGTATCAGCAAATCCACTTTGATTGTTCCCAGAAAACTGTGTGATTCGATCGGTGCCTACGGCAATTCTGACCACATCGGCGATAATTTCACGGCTGTTATTTAGTCCATCTTCTGCCATGATAAAAAGGCCATTATTGCCCACTGCTAATGGTATATTTTTAGCCAAATAATTTGTGCCAAATACTTGAGCAACAATGCTATCACCAGTTGCTGAGTTATGAACTGTGACACTTGTTGCTGCTGCATTAAAATCTGCTCCCATGGCATCATTAACAAATCCAGTAACATCAATGCTATTACTTGATGTGACACGTCCTTCTAGCCCGCTGACTGTTAGCAATGGTGCGCTCTGATCAACATAGACTGTTATTTGAGCATTACTCTGACGTTGGTATTCATCTGTAGCAACCACATTTAGCATGTTAGTGCCTTCGTGTAAGAAAAAGTCTGTAAAACTGAAACTGTTGCCACTAACATCGGCTAATTGTTGGTTGATTTGGACTTCAATGATGTTATTTGAACTCAAAGTTCCTGTTATGGTAACAGGTCTTTCAACGGTGCCAGTTTGATTGGAGCTGTTACCTGATCCCTCAACTCTTCCAAATATTTGCCAATCGACTGGACTTAAAATAGTAATTTCATTCACAGGAATGTAACGAACATTGATTTGGGTTGAGATTGTTTCAACAGTATAATTGGCAACAGCCTCAATGACATTGTCTCCTTGTGCTAGAGGAATCATTGCCTCAAGTTCAGCAAATTGGCTATTTTGTGAAATAACAGTGGTTTCAATATTATTGATATATACTGATTGCAATGTATTACTGTTAGAACTACCAATGCTGGCCTTGACTCTTGCAATTAGGGTGTCATTA
This sequence comes from uncultured Alcanivoracaceae bacterium, assembly GCA_913061105.1. Classification (GTDB taxonomy): domain Bacteria; phylum Pseudomonadota; class Gammaproteobacteria; order Xanthomonadales; family Marinicellaceae; genus NORP309. The sequence goes on from CAJXVJ010000011.1 coordinate 9,305, forward strand.
TCCACCACCTGATTATCAAAAGGTGACATGAATGAAATCTCAATAGGCTCTGGCGGTTCAAATGAGTCTTTAAAAATCAAGTCATTACCACTATGGGCATTAAGGCTACTAAGGACAACTAGTAAGAATAGGAAGGATTTCAGTTTTAACGATAATTGTTGCATAATGCTGGTCTTATTGATTGTTATTTAGGTTGTTTGATTGCTTAATTTTATTGGCAAAATACGATGTGGTTGTATCGGCTATTTTCCTGCCAAGAATCAAGCCTTGGTCATTGTCAAATCGGTAATGTATACCACCATATAAACGTGACATGGCTGCTTGATTCCCAAGAGCTATAAATTCTGAGGCTTGTTTTGGAAAGAACCATGCCATTATTTGAGAACCTGCACCACTGGTAGCTGCATGGCCTGATACATATGATGGAAAAGGTGGAGTCAGAATAGCAGGTTTTAATTTGATACCCCATAATTTTTGGGCCGCTGTAATTGGCCTAATTGACCAATAGTGGTACTTACTGTCCCATGCAGCAACATAAGTATCTGCCATGGCAATGTTTAGATTAACAAACATTTGCGCAATTTCGAGGTTATTAAATTTTCTATTTTTGTTTTTAACTATAGTGTCTATGGCAATTTGATTCCAATGGCCTGCTGGCGTTATTGTTCCATGTCCATCTACCCAAAATTTGGCACTTTTAAGTTGATCTGTAGTGAGGTTTTTATTGACATCTATGACCTCTTTCAAAGCAGTATTAAACGCATCACTGCCATATTTAGGTGGCGGAATTGGTCTGTATTGTTTTGCATTTTTCAACACCCAAGTTTTCCAAGTTGGTGCATAAGGTTCTTCTGGCGGGTAATAAAAATAAGGAGGTGTTGGCTCCCATGATCCAGGTCCATACCATCGGCCTTCGCCATACCATTGAAGACGGGTTCCATTCCAACCCCGTTGCGCACCATCATTTTCTGCGTATTTAATGACCCTATTGGCTATGTGTTGTCCAATTGTCATTGCCTTTTTAGCATTATCGGATAAATTATCATGCTCAGTTGAATATAGTTGTGCAGCCATTGAATGAACGATGCGCTTGAATGCTGATTCTTCGGCAGGAAAAAGATAAGCCAATACAGAAGCAGCAGCCATTGAAACAGTCAACTGCATATCTAAGGCTGTTTTGTTTTTGGATGCTTCATGAGAAAAAACCAATGCATCGTGCATGGCCACATGTGTCAAAGCTAATCCACGGGCACCTCTAGATGGCATCATCTTATGTTTGATGTACTTTTTAAGCTGTAATTTAGTCCAAGGCAAGGTTACTGAATTGAGTTTCCACTGTTTGATTATATCCTGTGCTTGTGAGTCTGCTTTTTTCCAATCATGGAAACTGGACTGTGGTAATTTAACCCATGTATTTTCTATAACTTTAGAATAATCTAATACGGTCTTTTGACTTATGCCATATGATTTTTGTTGTTGTTTTAAGTAGTTGACTACTTTTTTATTTTCTTTGTACTTTGCCCAATCTAACGCAGTATATCCGTGGTTGTCTTTTATATCAACATTGGCATTATTATTGACTAGCCACTTGACCATATCCAAATGTCCTAATGCAGCGGCATTGTGCAAAGCTGTTGCAGCATTAATATCATCTTGTTGATTGATGCCTATACCACTTGCGATTAAAAGTTTAACTGTATTCAAATCACCTGAAGCAGCGTATTGTAACAAGCCAGTCACTGTAGATTGAATTTTAAGTTGTGACAATTTCAATTTGGCTGATTCTTGAGTACCATTGGATTGAGCTAATGATAGCCATGCCAAAGTTAGAAAAACAAATGCAGATTTTTTCATTTTATTGACCATTTATTGATTTGAGAAATGGTACCATTAAAATCAATTTTGGATGGTAGTCCATTAATTTTCCAGTTTATCTCTTTATTAACAATCCCTAAAACAACAGGTGTTGCTGATAAATTTAATTGCTTTAATATCTTAGATTCTTTTAAATCTATCCAGGCATTGACATTTAATTTCTTTTTGTATTGCTCAAAAGTTTCTTCATGGGTCAAATTACCAATAACCAGTATAACGGTCTTATCTAAATTTAAATTCGTTACATTGAGGAGCTCTAACATTTGATGACTGTTATTTAGGTTCTTATTAACAATAATTAGGACCCAATGATTATCAGGTGCCCATTGTGTCAAACGAGACAAACCCAAGTTATTGTCTTCAACTATTACATCTTCAATCGAATGATATGTCTTGGTTTTACCCACAAATGTTATCGTTAATAACCCAATAAGCAACAATGTACTAATATTTTTCATAATTGAGGCACCTCAAAATTAACAATAGATGTTCTTTCATCAATGGTCAAGCCATTAAACATATCCATTTGTGTACCATCCAATATTTCATTAACAATGTTGGTAACAGTCAGTACATCATTTTCTTCAGATTTATTCACCACTACATAGCTCAAGAAACTTACTGTTTCTCCTGCCAAAAGGGTTGTTGACCAATCCCATGAAAAACGTGATCTGCCTGTTTGAAAATCTGTATTGGCAGGTAACAACACATTATTACTGGCCATTACATAAGCGGTTACAGCAGGATAATCACTGATTCCAAATGGTTCTCCGGTATTTATGTTTCTAAGATACCTGTGCATGGCATATCGATCTTCATTGCTGCTCGGGTCCACTTCTAAGATAACAAATGATTCCCTGTGGTATTCATAATCGTCTATACCATATGTGCCTTGTAACCCGACCTGAACATCAACTGAGACTGAATCCTTATTGGTAATGCTATCAATTATTCGGATATAATTTCCCGATTCTGGTGCATAGACTTTTCTTGTTATACTTAATGTATTGGTCGCAGTAGGTCCAATTAATAATCCCTGTTGTGAAATGTCACTTAAAGCCGCTGGTTGTGAATTCATACTAATATTATTAACATTCAAAGACAATGGTTGAATAAAAGAGCTGTTATTTAAGAAGGATGAAGAATTTACATATTTGGATTGAACATTGCCATTGCGGTAAATTTCAAATGAGAAGTTCGTACCATTTTGATTTATTTCATGTATCAGCGGCTCAGCATTACCAAATTGTAGGACTTGGTCACTATTGGTATTGTTGAAAATCTCAGTTTGTTCAAGTCCCGCTAAGGTTGCACCAAAACATTCATCTTGGGCCACAACTAAAACCTTCCCAGATGCTGCTGAGTCAAAACTAAATATACCATTGGCATCACTGGTTGTTGAAAAATTAAGCCCTTGATACACTGGACCTGCATTAATATACTGCATATTGACACAGGCATCCGCCACAGCAAAATTAAGTTCGTCGTTAACTATTCCTGAAACTGAACCTGGAGCTAAGAATTGAATATCATGAGTTTGTATCTCTTTATCTGATGTCAAAGTAACTAGTTCAGTGGCAATGTTTTTTGTTACCTGATTAACAGCAGACAATTCTATGTCACCAACTACAACATTATTCATTTCATAGAATCCATTAATATTTGTTGTACTTTGTACTACCGATAATGAGTTAGAGCTGGTTGCAAAAACATCAATATCAGGCATAAGAGTCCCATCAACATCTAAAATATTTCCATTAATTGTACCTGAAGCAGGGAATTGAATATCTAAATCTATTGGAATTTCTTCATTATCAATTGTGCCATCTACATTAGTTTGTAAACTGGATAAATTATCAGATACTGAAATTCTAAAGGCGCCCTCATCTAATCCAACCAGTCGATAAAAACCATTTTCATCAGCTGATGTATATTTATCAAATGCTTGGATATATGCATAAGGAGCTATCATTGAATCAAAATAACTGACCGTTCCTTTTATCACAGAAAACATTTTAAATTCTTCTAATAATTGATTATCTGGAATCAAATATGACCCTGAATATAATTGGTCACCCTTACTTTCAAAAACTTCAATGGTTGCTTGATTACCACTGCCATCGAAACTTTCTGGAATACCAATGAAACTCACGAGTGCGCCACATTCCACTCCATAAATTGTAGATGGGCTATGAAATTGCAATCTCAACCTAAAATAACAATCACCTTCAATGGGCACACCATCGGCTGTTAATAATTGGAAAGTTATGCCTGAACCAGGAATATACAAGTTTACTTCATTCGAATCACCTTGATTGATCAACGTTGTTTGCTCGCTGATATCGACTTCTCCATAACTGGTAAATTCTTCATACCTTATGGTTAATGTTCTACCTATTGGCAAGCCACTAAAGGAAAATTCCCCATCACCATTGGTTTGAGTATATTGAGAAGTATCTGAATTGATATCATTCACATCCCTTAAGTACTCTGCTCTTATGCCAGTAAAAATTCTTGGTGCATCACCTATTCCTAATAACCGACCATATACGTTTCCAGTTCCTAATAAATTAATATCTAGGTTGACTCCTTGGCTTGTTGTGAGAAAAGTAACTTGTGTTTCTATATCATTTCTTGGGTCTCTCACTTTAAATACAATTTCATTGTCAATTGGTAAATAATCAAATTGGTATTCCCCTTGTGCATTGGCAAAATCATTTTTAATGAATTTATCATTGCTGGCATAATAAGCAGATACAGTCGTATTGCCTACACTTGTCACACCATCGGCATCATATATAACACCTTGGACAACCCCTGGTGTTAATAATAAATTGACAATGATGGTTTCACCATCTGATGGTTGAACAAATTGATGCGCAATAATTTGTGAGTTATAAGGACTACTTACTCCGATACTCAACTCTTCAAAACCAAAATAGGAATAAGTATATTCGCCTTGTTGATTTGTAAATGGCCTAAATCTTGTTTGCCCTATTGCATTAATGTCAAGACGTGCTTGTCGATCAATTGGCGTCCCATCCGCATTTAGGACTCGGATATCCAGGATTGTTGTTTGTGATAGAATCAAGTCTTGTACAACCTGTTCACCTGCTGTTGTAATGGTTCCAGTCTCCGAAACCGATGGTCTTGGAACATAGATTAGTTCAAAATCACCAACAGGAACTCCTTCAAAACTGTAATTTCCTGAAGCATCACTTTGTAGTTGCTGGTTAAATATTGGTCCAGGCCCATTGGTCGTCAACCTGACAGTCTCTTCTGAAATTGTTGTTATGCCATCAGCTTCAAATAATGTCCCTGAAACTTGTCCACCATCCTGATAAGATTCAATGCCGATTGATTGACCATCAATGGATGCATTAAGTCTGTAACTTCCACTGAAACAAGTGGCAGAAAAAGGAGATATTTCAAGGGTATATCGTCCATCAATTAAAACAGGTAATTGATCAATTCTTGCCAATTGATTGGATTGGCTAGTATTTCCACCCACTCCCCGCGCAATCAAGGTATTTGTGGGATCATAAACATTCATTGTAACATTACATGAAAAGACTTCGCGTATATGTCGCAAACTCAATGATAGTGTTTGACCCGTTAGTAATGGGATTTGATATAAATGAGTTTCTTGACCAAAATTAAAATCACTCATTATGTGCTGGCTTTCAGCAAAACTAATTTCTTTATCAAGAGTTATCCCATCATCATTTTCTGTTACATCAATGAGGAAACTTGATTCATAATTGTTATCGACCTCAACAAAAGCCAAATAAGTGGCTTGGATTACATTATTGATGGTGTCAAAACCATTAATTGCAGTTGTTGCATTTCCAGTGTTACCTGGGTCATTTACATCTGTAATTCTGATTTTCACGCCTGGCATAGGAGCATTGGCATTGTCTCTATTGGTCACATGAAATTGGATATTTGCACTGACTGGTAATATCAAATCAATGGAGCTTACTTCATCGGCAAATTGAACAACACCATCTACACTGCCTTCCTGTCCTGTTAAGGGCCTTATGGCAATTAATGTGTAGGGTCCTTCAGAAATTTCTGCAATTAAAGTACCTGATGCATCGGTGTGACCCAAATAATTTCTTTCATTGATACTAGGCGATTCAATATATATGGCATGATTAGCTACCACTCCTCCAGCTTTGTAGAGAAGATTGATAGTTACTGTACCTGTTCCTAACAATATGAGATCTTGTTGTGATAGTTGATTATCACTAATTGATACAGATTGCGTAATACCAGATTGGGTGTCAGAATTTATAGCCGTTAACAAGTAATTACCCACTGGAACAGCACCAAACTCAAATTCACCAGAGGCATTAGTCATGACTGATCTTAAAAATGAACTGTCGCTTTGTGTTAATTCTACCATTTGATTTGGTTGTTCAATTCCTGTGTTTGAAAAGACTTGACCTCCAATCGCACCATTGGCTGGATAGACAATATTTTGCGAAGTTGTATTGCCTTCGGTAACAGCTACTGCATCAACAGATCCAACTAACCTGCCCTGATAATCTCCTGTTCTTGATTCAAGTAAATAATTCCCACTAGCTAACCCATTGATATTAAAGCTACCATCTAAATTGGCTTCATCTAGTGTGAGTATTGAACCATTTTGAATCACAAAAACATCATCGATAAAATCTGAGTTGGGGCGAAAAGCACCCGATACGATTCCCTGTATACTTCCAGTAGCAAATACTAGATCTTGTGAAACACTCGTTTCCCCAGAACCAAATACTACATCAGCTTCAACATCAAGACCTGAATTTGAATGGTATGATGACAGAGTAAATGTGCCGTCTAATGGGATGGCAATGGGTAAATCACCACCTGTAAGATCACCAGTAATAGAATATAGGCCATTTTCATCTGTTTCAAGCGTAGGTAAATCATCGTATGAATATTCATAGGTGTTGTTAAATAACAGATGATTACTTTTGACTTTTACATACGCGTTCTCAATCGGCGTTATGCCATCACCTTGAAATACATGGCCTGAAATTGTACCCGTTAAATCTGGCAAATCTTCTAGTTGGCTGACTAAGTCAATTGGCACATTAAAATTAAGGATTTCGCTTACATCATTTGTGATTAACCCAATTAATGATTCTTGAGGTAAACCCACAAGTCTTTGTGCTGATGCAGTTGCCGATTCTGTGAAAGATTGTGGAGAATAAAAGTGAATGATTTGTACACGGCTATTTGCAGGTATCGTAATACTTGACCAATAAGCACTCGCACTTCTTCTATTTGTTCCAACTGTGGTAAATGATAACTCTGGCGGGGCTAAAAATGCATTTTCACCACTGGTAACAAACGCATGATTATTACTTGAGTTTCCATTATAGCCACTAGTAAACCACAAGTCCTGAATCGTTCCATTGTCGATGGAGTTATCGCCATTACTGCTGTCCAATACGATTTGACTTGAGATTGAACTATTGATTTCTAAATCGACTGATATTGTTGCTTGTGTTGGATTATTTAACATTTCAATGTACCTAACAAAATAACCATTTGTTGGAACATACATTTTACGAGTTACTTCTAAGCCACTTAATGGCAAGTTTGAAGAAAGCAAGAATTGGCGTTCATCAAGTTGAGTTATCGCCTCTTGATTACTTTCAAATGCAACACCATCAATCAATAGTTTAGGTAAATTATCTGAACCTTCCTCCCCTCTTATTTGATAAAGTTGATTATTCGCATCTCTAATATTGATGGGTAATGCAACTACATTACTTCTTAAATCAACCAATACATCAATTTGAAGATTGTCATTGTTACTTTCAACAATACCTGAAACCGATTCAAGATTTATATTTCCATTTTGTGAAGTGCTGACTGTTATGTTAAATCCACCTTCTGGAACAACTGGAATCAGTAAAGTACCGGTTGCATTTGTACGGCCAACATTTCGATTCCCAATGGCATCAGCTATGGATACATCCGCATTGGCAACTGGGTTTCCAGCATCATCACTGTTAATGACCGAAACTTGAACCTGCGCAGCAGCACGCATATTTAAAGTATGCGAATTGGCTTGCCCTTGTGTGGCAATGTTTCCAGATACACTTCTGTCCATATAACGTATTGATGGGGCTCTAGGATCAGAAACTCGGATGTCATAATTACCTATTGGTATGTTAGCTACAACCAATTGACCTAGGAAATCTGTCCTGCCCGCGACTTCTTCGCCACCATCTGATGCGGAATTAATATATACAAAACTATCAATAACAGGGTTATTCGAAGAATCATTGACTGTGATTGTTGCAGATCCAACAGCAGTTAATACAACATTTTGTACCGTAACCTGATTCTCAATAACGGTCAGTTCTACATTAGATACTCCTCCTGAAACCGGATCTGTCACTTGCATAGAATAAGTTCCTGTCGGAATAGCAGAGAAATTATACAATCCTTGACTGTCAGTAATCACTGAGCGAGAAACACGTTTCATGCCTTTGTGTTTTTCTAGTGTATTAATATCACAACCACTTTCACATTGATTATAATCTTGATTTTGTTCTTCACTGATTAGAATAATTTCTGCATTGACTGATGGAGAACTATCGAAAGCCAAAACAGTACCTTGCACACGGCCTGTCGGTTGTAACAATACATCGCTTACAAATACTTCTCTAAATGGAACAGATATACCAACCCGTGAACCCCTTAAGTTATCGTTATTACCATACCTATCAGGATGATTGGTATCAAATAATAAGTCATAGTCACCAGGAACCAAACCTGGATACAAATAGCTGCCATTTGAATCAATGGGAACATAGGTATTGAAAGGTGAGTCTGGATCATCTATTGATCGATATAAACGCCCTCCAGTCACAGAGAATCCAACCGATCCTGTGACTGTTCCTGTAACAACAGAAGTATCAAATATGACATTTTGATTGCCGGAGGCTTCTAACATTGATACCCTTGATGGAACATTTGTAAATGGATGTCCAGATTCCTGCATATAACAAATACCGGCTTCTTGAGCCACAACTCTAAGATCTACTCCTGCCGGAATCGCGATAGAATCTACATCTGTTAATTGTCCTTGTAATGTAAAGGTTGCATCGTTGGCACTAGAAAGCAATCCACTTAACACTGTCCCTGGTCCTGGACAGCCATTGACATCAGAACGCTTACCCCAAACACGTGAAAATAATGGGTGCATGGATTGAACTGTTATTCTTGTCGAAGGAACTGGAACTGGGTTTGAATCACTGCCTTCAAACACAGCACCACTGATGTTACCCGTTAAAGGAGGTAATGATTCCAATTGACTCACACCATCAATTGGCAAATCAAAATTGATAATGGTTTCATAGTCAGAAACTGTCATATCGTTTAATAATTCTGGAGGCAATTGTGACAACCTATTGGCTGCATACTCCGCACCAGCACGATTGACCTGTTGAATTGCGACATGCATTAATGAGACTCTTTGACCTGCTGGAATGGTAATTTCTGACCACTGCTGTTGTACATTTGCCATTAAACTTGTGTAACTAATGTCCAATATTGTTGGACTTAATGTCATTGATTCATCTGTAAACAAGTGCGCGACTGGTGGCATCTGATCACCAAATAATTTAACATCTTGATCCAAGTCATCATCTATCAAGAACCAATGATCTTGCAAAGATAATTCAATGTCATTTGTGGATGTTTGAATAAATTCTCCAACCTCCATTCCATGTGTTAACATCACATCAACTGTAATATCGGCATTGGTAGGATTATCTAGTACTTCTATGTATCTGGCAAAATATGCCCCACGTGGTACATAAATTTTTCTGGTAACATCAAGTCCAAAGATAGATGTATCTTGTGAAACCGCAAATTGCCTTCTACCTGCTTGTAATCGGGCACTTGTATCTCCAGTAAATGCTTGACCATTAATAAGCAGCTTGGCTGCACCATTAGAGAAAGCATTACTACCGCTTTGTAAACTACCATCTTGCTGAACATCGAATATAAACCTATTGGCATCGAATAAATCAGCTGGTAATGCAATTCTTTCATCCAATAATGTTAAATCAACCAATAATTCTTCGCCATCTACAACAATTGAAAACTCAGAATCAGCAAAACGATCTTGTTCCGAATCGAATGCAGTGATGACATAATCCCCAATCGGTAATCCAACAATGCTGTAAAAGCCAATGTTATCAGTATCTCCAATAACCCGACCTATGCTTGGCCCCCTTATTTGAGTTAAGCTATAAGGGAATCCACCTGCTAATGTGGTTCCATCTGGCCTTCGTATCGTGCCTGAGATTTCTCCTGCACCAGGCAATATTAAAGTAACTCCTACAACATCATCACTTTCTAACACTTCAACTGTTCCTGTTACAGTTAATGGGCCAGCTCTATCAGGGTGTTGAGCCAATAAATTAAATTCTCCTGTAAATACTTGGAATTGTGCTAGACCATTGCTATCTGATGTAACTCTCATTTCACCAGAAGGACCAGTTAGTATGACGGTTGAACCATTAGCCAAAACACCACGTTCGTATTGCACAGTTACATTTAATGTAGCAGTACTGAGTAAATTTACATCAGCATTGCTTTCTTGGTCAACAGTTACAGACGTTGTAGCCAAGCCAGTTGCGTTACTGATGACATCTTTTGCACGTACTTCAAACGATCCCAGAGGCACATCAAAGAATCGATAAAACCCTGCTGTATCAGAATATGTCCGACGTATGACACCGACCGATCCGTTACTGATATCCCACAGGGTTATTTCAGCCTCACTTACAGGTGTTCCATCTGCAGCTCTGATTGTTCCTGAAATTGATCCTGTTTCTTCCAAAATAATATTAACCACTGAAACATCTGAGGGACTGGCTGTTACAGTTGCGTCCCCATGAATGTTTCTATAAAAACTTTGTGGGTGTGCTTTATCGGCATAGATAAAGTAATCTCTGGGTGTATTTGCATAGAGAATATAACTGCCATCTTCATTACTGACTGTTCGATTATCTGGTCTATTAAAACAAGCACTGCGGTTGTCAAGCTCGCACATGACTATACTTGTATTGGGAACGGTTGCACCATTATGACGCAATACACTGCCTTGCACATCTCCTTTTCCAATAAATATAATGTCTTGTATTGCCTGAGACACGTCAATTGGAAAACTTCCTGGTGTAATGGCAGAACTGGCTCCAGATGGCTGATAGCTGGCACTCAGATTAAAGCCATGGACTGGAATGACATAATTATTTATGGTTCCATCAAGTGTAGATAAAAATTCAAATTCACCATCAGAATTTGACTGAACATATCTTATGCGACCAAATAATGGATGCTGACTTTCAAATTCTACTTTTGCATTGGGTATTGTAGTGACACCATTTCCTGACAATACTCGACCAGACAATTGTCCTGCACTCAAATTAGGCAACTGTTCTAATAATGACTGATTAGGTACATCAAAATTTAAAATGGCTTCTCTGTCATCTGTAGTTAAATCATCGATGGCCTCAGGCGGTAAGTTCATTAACCTATTTGCTGCTTGGCGTGAACCTGTTCTTTTGATTTGACCGAAGATAAAATGCATGAGTATCACCTCTTGCCCTGGTTCAATCGTTATGTCATCCCATTGATAAATAAGTCTTCCAGTTTGTCCAATAAGCTCATAACTGGCACTAGAAACTTGTGTTAATGCACCCAGTCCATCAAAAACATGTCCTGTTGCAGGTATGGAATTATTCTCAAATGGATCTGCATCAGTTTGATCATCAATAACAACCCAACGATCAGGAAGTGCAGGATTAGAAACGGACAAGACTTGATCACCATCTGAAGTATCAACAACCCTAGGGTTAGAATCATCGTTTCTGTGATGAGATTTTATTCTGACATCAACGGTAATGGGTGTGTCTGTAGGATTTTCCAAAACTTCCAAATATCGGCTAAAATAACCTGAGCGTGGTGTAAATATGCGCCTGCTAACAAATAATCCTGATGCAGTAGTATCATCAACTTCAAGCTCTTGCCCCTCAGCAATCAATCTACCTAATGTACCATCCCCATTAACAAATGGGACAGGAATATCATTTGTGACTATTTCTAACCTCATGCCAGCATTATCAGGTGCAGCAGAAGCAAATACACCCCTAGTTCCCGTTCCAATACTGCCATCACCATTAATATCATACAAGAAACCATTGGCATCATAAAAATCATAAGGCAGGGTAATAACATTATCAATTAAAGATAGATTCATTTCGACTACATCAGTATCAAACCTAATTCTATCGTTGTCTTGTGCCCTTAATGTTAGATCTGAGTTTTCTGCCAGTAAAGTGAAATTGCCTGCTGGAATATCCGACAACCTATATTCTCCATTTGAGTTTGTGGTCGTCTCATAGGTAGTTCTACCCGAACATGTAGAGTTTAATCCAAATATTGGATCTGGGCTCGTTAATGTAATATTAATACTAGGTGCTGGATTACCTATATTATCTGTTATAACACCAAACACTTCACCTGCACCAATAAACTGTAAATCTGCTTCAACCAATTCATCTTGTATGCTGACACTAACACCCGATGCCCTAGCTAGGATTCTGCCTCGAATAGGGCATTGTAATCTATCGGTATCAAAGAATGCATAAACATCAATGTTATAAGATCCTGCATTGACTTGATCGAAATGGTATTCACCATTGGCATTTGTATATGTAATGTATGCATCTTGATAAGGTTCAGGTAACATTCTTACTACCCAACCAGCACCTTGGGGCGTTATACCATCACTTTTATAAACCACACCTGAAATACTTCCAACAGCGGTGGTTTCCATTTGTATTGTGACTTCTTGCAAATCATCAGGCAACATGGTTCCTGAATACCCCCCTTGCAAGCTACCAAAAGGCACATCTTTAATAGCTGAGACTAAAAAATCTCCTGCCAAAACCTGATCAAATAACACAAAACCATTGCTGTCTGAAACACCTTCTTGATTTGACCTAAAAGGTAACCGAGTAGTGGTTGTCACCAGTGCTCCTTCAACTGGTTGATTATCCTCATCAAGTAACTCAATTAATAACTGACCTTGACCTATTAAGCTGACATTAACTTCTTTATTTTCATTAAGTGAATCCAATCTAGTGATTGCAATACCTTTGTTACCAGTATTCAATTCTTCAGCAATTATCTCAACATCTCCTAATGGAACATAAATAACTTGGTAGAATTGTCCATTATTAAGATTAAGATTTACTAGCTCAATGCCATTACTCAAAACCGTGAGTTTTATGGGTTGATCACTTATTTCTCCATTGGCTTTAAATATTTGCCCAGAAACAGATCCACTTGCAGATAAAACCACATCAATAGTCACTTGTTGTCCTTCAGCATCTAATCGTGCCTGACGAATACCGCTTTGACCGGTCAAGGTGTTTTGAACTGAAACAACTATACTGCCTGCAAAAACCCCATCTAAGTCGTATTGCCCTAAATTGTTTGTAATGGTTGTGCGTGTTACATTAAAGGCACCTTCTGTAAATACAGAAACTGTTAGGTTACTTTGTATTACCCCATTGGCATCCGTTACAACACCATTGACACTGCCTTTTGCAAGAAATACTACATTAGTTTCTAATGGTTGCGAAGGATCTAAATTGACTAAGATTGCTCTTGAACGGCCTCTGTCCAAATTTTGTTCTGCTTGTACATAAAAATCACCTGCTTCAGTGACAGAAAAACCATATTTACCATCAACATTGGTAACCGTAGATATAGCCTCATCAACTGTACTGTAACTATAAAACTCTCCTTCTGACCTGGGTGCCAAATAAACAGTAACCCCTTGGCCCACAGGTGTTATACCATCTCTTTCAAAGACGGTTCCTACAATAGTGTTTCCTGCAACAGTCAAGTCTAAAACTACATTATCACCATCAAATCCAACTCTTCCAGAATCTCTTGTCGTTTGTCCATCAACTGTCAATGCAGTTAACTCGAAATCTCCAACTGGAACAGCTTGCAAAACATAACGCCCATTTTTATCTGTTTCAGCATCAAATGATAAACCTAACCCATCCAAGGATTGCATAGTAACAACAGCATTTACAAAAGGTACATCATTGCCATCTTTTACAATTCCAGAAACCGTCCCTACTGCACTTAAAACAACATCTTGCTCAAGAGTTTCGTCACCTTGTGAATAGACAATACCTGGAACTCTTCCACGTAGTCGTCCATCAACAAATGCGTCAAGAATAAATGGGCCATCAGATTTAGGCAAGTTATCAAATGAAAAACTGCCATCAACACCCGTTACAATTTGCGAAACAATCCCACGTTGTCGACTAAGAACCCTAACTTGCACTCCAGAAAGCAGTGTAGTGCCATCAACATCATACACCCTGCCTTGAATTATTCCCGATTCTTGTAACCTTAATGTCACATCAATTATTTCGCCAGGTTGAATATTTGACACAATAGCACCCAGCAACCCTGTATTTGAATCTCTTGTAGAGACCGTGAAATCACCAGCTGTGACATTTTCAAAAACAACAACACCACTTGAATTTGATTGTGCTGTTCTTACATCGACATAAGACCCCAGAGCCGTTAAAGTAACATCTGAGCCACTGACTAACTCATCGTTATCATTCCTAACAGTGACGTTAACACGACCTTGCCCATTGAGATTAATTGACACTTCTACTATTTCAGCTTGAGTCTCAATTTGAGCAGCTGATAATGCCCTATCGCCAGTGACTGGATCAAGAACAGAAATGATAAAACTACCAGCATTAACATCTTGCAATTCAAATTGACCCTCAGAATTTGTGGTGGCAGTTCCTGCTATTTCCATTGGCTGTAATCTCAATACTGATACTTGAGCAAACTGTACAGGTGTCACACCATCTGCATAAAATATGGTTCCTATTAATGTTCCTCTTGGGCCAAGAGTATACATAAAAGTAGAAGAAACACTGCCTTCAGTGGTAGCACTGGCAACTACCCTAGCAGATGATGCGGTATCAAATTGTCCTGTAATGGTAACCAACCCATCATTTGTTATTGTTGCCAGTAAACCATTTGAAATAGCATAAGTGGTTCCTTCACTTCGGTTTGTAACATCGCGAATAGTACCATCTAATGAGATTGCTGACATTGTCAATTGAGATGAGTTTCCTGATCCTATCTGTGATTCATTGGCACTTAAGGTGGCAGCAATGGGTACTGGATCATATCGACTGAAATCTATGGGGCCTAGCGGAATAGTAATAGACCTAGTTGTGTCAGTAAATCCAATTTCACTTTGTCCTAATGACCCATCAGAACAAGTTGCTCTGGCTCGAATAGCACCCATGTCACCTGGAATATTTGATATGACATAACTGCCATCAGCTGCTAATGGCGCGTTACGATTACCGACTGATACAACACAAGATGCGCCAATTGGAGGTTGGCCATTTACTTGTCCAAAGGATGTTGTGGTATAAAATAAACTGCATGTCATTAACAATTGACAAGAGGCTACTAGGAATGTAATGAAATATTTATTTATAGACATAATTTTATTGATTAATTAATATATAACCAATAAACAATATTTAGGCAAAAGTCAGTGTGAAAACAATAATAAAATTCCCTTTTACTCTATTTTCATTTATATGGTCAAATGTAATTTCGGAACATACCACAGAAAAGAAACCATGTAAACCATAGACACAATCAAAAGTCACTTAAGTTATATTAGCACTAGTTTTATTTACAATATTATGTAAAAAAGGTTCATTCATACATAGCTATTATCTTTTACATATAACCCATACAAGTAAAGCAGCAATATAAACAAGAACTGCTGTTCCATAAAACACATGTTGATAACTGCTTTGCATGAGTATGCCAGCCAGGGTTGAACCGACAAATGCGCCTAAGAATTGTGATGTAGAATAACCACCCATGGCAGCACCGCGGTATTTTTCACCGGCAATTCTGGATAGCATGGCAGGCATTGATGCTTCTAAAAAGTTAAAGAAAGCAAAATACAAGACTAACATGGCGGCTATGACTAATAAGTTTGAACTAAAATAGGCTAACATGATTTGTGAAATGGCCAATCCGATTAAAGCCATAAATATGAATAAGAAATACTTTTTGAGTTTTTCATGCAAAATGATCATTGGCACAAAAAAGACCACTGATATTAATAGCACAGGCAGGTACATTTTCCAATGTTGATCGACTGCAAAGTTTAATTGTTCTACCAATATTAATGGCAAGACCACAAATATGGCTGTCATAACTGCATGCAATACAAAGACTGATATATTCAATGACATGAGTTTCATGTCTTTAAATGTGTGTATAAATTCTGAAAAACTAAAAGCCTTTTTGATGTGGGTTTTGGGTTCTTTGACAAAGACATGTAATTGGATCAATGCCAATAATGCTAATATTGCCGTCATCCAAAACAAACCATCAACACCTATTAAAGCAGAAAGTGGTGGGCCAGTAATGAAGGCCAACATAAACGCCATACCTATGCTCATTCCTATCATGGCCATCATTTTTGTGCGTTGTTCAGGTCGTGAAACATCAGCAATCAATGCCATGCCTGTTGATGCAATGGCTCCCATGCCTTGAATGGCACGTCCAATGACAACGCCATAAATACTGGTAGATGTTGCAGCAATAACACTACCGATGATAAACACCAATAATCCAATGGTTAATATGTTTTTTCTGCCAAAAAAATCAGAGGCTAAGCCCATAGGAATTTGTAAAAGTGCTTGGGTTAACCCATAAATTCCTAGCGTTAATCCAATTAAAAAAGGAGTTGTGTCTGTTAATGTTTTGGCATAAACAGAAAAAACTGGCATGATTAAAAACAATCCATACATGCGCAAAGCAATCAGAATTGAAATCGAAATGGCTGCTTTTTTTTCTGTGTAATTGAATCCACTCATTAATAAACTAATATAATTAAGATTAGAGCTGACTAATATAACCTTTTAAATCATAAATCCAAGAAAAATTTATAATAATCATTATAATATCAATTTTAAACAAGCTAATACTGATTCTTGATGCCAATATCAAACAAGAAACTGATTCACACCATTGATGATGTTTTAAATACCACCCACGATGACATGCTACAAGTCAATAACACCATCCGTGAAAGTCTAGATTCGCATGTTGTTCTTATCAAGCAAATTTCAGCCTACATCATTAATAGTGGTGGTAAAAGATTACGTCCTATCTTAGTGGTTTTGATGGCTCAAGCTTTTGCCTACAAGGGCAATAAGCACATTCAATTGGCAGCCATTATCGAATTTATTCATACAGCGACATTGTTACACGATGATGTGGTTGATGAATCAAATATGCGCAGAGGCAATAAAACAGCCAATGAAGTTTGGGGCAATTCTGCCAGTGTATTGGTGGGTGATTTTCTCTATTCACGTTCCTTTCAAATGATGGTAACCATTGAAAACCTCGATGTCATGAACATTCTGGCCAATGCCACAAATACCATTTCAGAAGGTGAAGTATTGCAGTTATTAAATATCGGCAACTTGAATATTAGTGAAGATCAATATTATCAAGTCATCGAAAACAAAACTGCCAAGTTATTTGAAGCCGGTTGTGAACTGTCAGCTTTAATAAGTACTGATAAAAAAGATACAATTCAGAAAATGGCCAGCTATGGCAAAAATCTTGGTATGGCCTTCCAAATTGCCGATGATATGTTAGATTATGCCATTGATAATGATGAATTAGATAAAAACATTGGTGATGATTTGGCCGAAGGAAAATTAACACTGCCATTGATTTATTTATTAGAAAATGGCACAAGTGATGACAAAGAACTGATCAGTGATGCAATTAAATCACAATCAATCAAACACCTAAAAACCATTCAAAAACGCATCAATGAAACTCCTGCCTTGCAATACACCCAAGACAAAGCCAATGATTTTGCAAAAAAAGCAAAACAACAATTGGTTGACTTGCCAGACAGTGATGCAAAACAAGCTTTGATATTTTTATGTGATTTTGCTTGTAACAGAAATAATTAAATTAAATAGACTTTGGCACCCGAATAGATTCAACCAGTTCTTGGATTTCTTTCGGTGGCTCAACGGTAAATTTACTTACTACAATAGCCACTACAAAATTGAGAATCATTCCGATTGATCCGATGCCTTCAGGCGATATTCCGAACAACCAGTTGTCGGCATTGTTTAAATCACTGTTTATAAACTTAAAGTAAATAATATAAGAAAGGGTGAATAAGATGCCTGTAACCATACCAGCAATGGCCCCAGAGTTATTGGCTCTTTTATAGAAAATACCCAATAATATGGCCGGAAATAATGACGATGCAGCCAAGCCAAAAGCCAGAGCGACTACATGGGCAACATAATCTGGAGGATTTGCTCCAAAATAGCCTGCTATTAAGATCGCAAATGCTGCCGCTATCCTCCCTATCATTAACTCTCTTTTCTCACTTATTTTTGGTGTGAATATGCTTTTGCATAAATCATGAGAAACTGATGAGGAAATAACCAATAACAAACCGGCTGCAGTTGACAAAGCGGCAGCTATGCCACCAGCTGCGATCAACGCAATTACCCAATTGGGCAATCCTGCAATTTCTGGGTTGGCTAAAACCATAATGTCCCGATCTACTTTTAATTCATTGCCTTGCCAGCCATAGCTTTTCGCTTTTGCAGTAAATTCATTGTTTTTGTCATTGTAATATTGGATGCGGCCATCGCCATTTTTATCATCGAATTCTAATAAGCCAGTTTTTTCCCATGTAGAAAACCATTGTGGCCGTTCATCATAACTCAAGTTGCCATCTATGCTACCAATTTCACCAGGTTGAATTGTGTTCATTAAATTTAATCTGGCCAACGATCCAACAGCCGGAGCTGTGGTATATAAAATTGTTATAAATAAGAGTGCCCAGCCAGCTGATTTACGTGCATCAACCACTTTTGGAACAGTAAAAAATCGAACAATAACATGCGGTAATCCTGCAGTACCAACCATTAATGCTGCTGTAATAAAGAACATGTCTACTGTACTTTTTGAGCCTTGGGTAAATGCATTAAATCCCAGCATTTGCACCACTTCATCTAATTTTTGTAATAATGGCACACCTTTATCAACAATATCGCTACCAAAAGCCAATTGTGGTATTGGATTGCCAGTGGCTTGTATGGCAATAAATATGGCAGGAACCATATAAGCAAAAATCAAAACACAATATTGTGCCACCTGTGTATAAGTGATGCCTTTCATGCCACCCAAGACCGCATAAAAGAACACGATTCCCATACCAATCATCAAACCTGTTACCAATTCAACTTCAAGGAATCTAGAAAAAACAATCCCAACACCACGCATTTGACCAATCACATAGGTGAAAGAGATAATAATCAGACAAAGGACAGCAACAATTCTGGCTACTTTAGAGTAATATCTATCGCCGATAAATTCAGGTACAGTGAACTTACCAAATTTCCGTAAATAAGGTGCCAACAATAATGCAAGAAGGACATAACCACCAGTCCAACCCATTAAATAGACAGAAGCGTCATAACCCGCAAAAGCTATAATGCCAGCCAATGAAATAAATGAGGCAGCAGACATCCAATCAGCAGCGGTTGCCATTCCATTAGCTATAGGATGCACATGTTTTCCAGCAACATAGAAATCACTTGTGGATTTGGCTTTTGCCCAAAATGCAATGCCTATATAAAGAACAAATGAAGCTATAACAACAACGATTGTTAGTGTTTTTAAATCCATATTATTCCTCCAATCCATATTTTTTATCTAATGTATTCATTTTCTTAATATAAATAAGAATTAGAATTAAAAAGACATACATCTGTCTCTTATACACATCTGACGCTGCCGACGATCTACTCTGTGTAG
>CAJXVJ010000012.1 GCA_913061105.1 uncultured Alcanivoracaceae bacterium
AGATTTCTGCCTGTCTCGTGGGCTCGGAGATGTGTATAAGAGACAGTTTCCTGTTCCTGAAAAAGAAGACATGAAGCACAACAGGCTCAATGTTATTTGCAAAAGACCTTTTCCTAAGAAACCCAAAATATCAGTTGTCTATGGCCAAGGTGATGTGTTTGAGCGCAACCAAGGTAAATACAAAATCGGTTTCAGCATGCTGGAAGTTGATGGTTTTCCTGAACAATGGATAAATCAAGCCAATAAAATGGATGAAATATGGGTCCCCAGTGAATTTAATGTAAAAACCATGCAAGCCTGTGGGTTAAAAAGACCGATACATAAAGTTCCTTTGGGAGTGGATACCAATTACTTCAATCCGCAGATTAATTCGATCAAGAACAACAACAATGATTACGTGTTTTTTACCAATATTGAATGGGGGGAACGTAAAAACCCACACATGCAATTGAAACAATTCAATAAAACATTCAAAGCCACTGATGATGTTTGTATGATCGCAAAACTCAACAACCGTGATCCCAGCATCAATCTTCAACAAGAAATTAAGAAATTAAACTTAAAAGACTCAGGTGGTCGCATTTATTTCATCATTAATCGTGTTTTTGATTTTTACCAATTGCCATTATTGTATAGATCAATTGATTGTTATATTACTGCCGGTCGTGGTGAAGGATGGGACATGCCGTTAATGGAAGCCATGGCATGTGGTTTACCAACCATAGCTACCAATTGGGGAGCACACCAAGAATTCGCCAATAATGATAACAGTTACTTGCTCAATATCAATGGCACCATTCCAGCCATAGCCAAATGCCCGTACTATGAAGGATTTAACTGGGCAGACCCAGATGCCAATCATTTTGCAGAACTCTTATTAACTGTATTCAATAATCAACAACAAGCCAAAGACAAAGGCGCAGCTGCCGCTATTGATATGGCCACTAATTGGAGTTGGGAAAATACTGCGGAAAAAATTATTGATAGGTTAAATAAAATCTAAATATCTTTTGGGTCTAAGAAGAATAGGATTTTAAAAACAAGTTCTTCACTTTAAAATGTCCGTTGTCTTGGGCTTCTCCCAACCCGACAAATCTATTGTCTTCATCATAGATGCGATAAATACCAGCCTTAGCTTCTGTGTTAAACCTTAAGCCATGTATTAGCGTTTGTACTTGTTTTGGATTGAGTTGTAACTTTTCATATTCAATGAGTGCAGCATCCATTGGTTGCAATAACTCATGTGGTCGATTTGATGATTCTAATTGCTCAAGACTGATCAAATCTCCAGATAATATGCCAATTTGGGTGCGGTGCAAACTGGTCATGTGTGCATAGGTTCCACAGGATTTAGCAAAATCTTCTAGCAGAGTCCGAATATAGGTGCCTTTTGATACCTTTATTTCAAATCTGATGAGTTGTTTGTCATCTTCATTAATGGTCTCTAACACCTTAAAGTAATGAATCGTGACTTCCCGTGCTTCTCTTTCTACCTCAATACCTGCTCTTGCCAATTCATATAGACGTTTGCCATTGTGGTGTAAGGCAGAATACATTGGTGGAATTTGCTTAATTTTTCCTGTTAGTTTTTGAATTGCATTTTGAATTTCTAAATCTGATAACAAAATTTTCGATGATGTTTCAGTGACTGTACCAGTTGCATCACCTGTATCGGTTTGGCTACCAATTTGGCATTCTGCAATATAGATTTTATCGGCATTTAGCATAAGTCCGGCCACTTTTGTTGCATCGCCAAAACAACAGGGCAATAAGCCAGTTGCCATTGGATCTAAAGAACCCGTATGGCCTGCTTTTTTTGCATTAAGTATTCTTCTTACTTTTTGAAGGGCTGCGTTTGATGTGATTCCTTTTGGCTTGTTAAGTAACAGTAATCCATGTACATCTTGCCAATTGGATCTGGGTTTACTCATGTTCTATTACTCTTAAAATATATTCTAGAATTTAAGAAATTAATCTAGGTAATTTACTCTTCTTCGAATCCTGGATCAGAGTCTCTGGCTTTGCTAATCAAAGATTCTAAGCTTGAGCCACGTTCCAATGATGCATCATAAACAAAACGTAATTCTGGCACACGTCGTGCCCTAATTTTACTGGCCACTATTGAACGTAAGAATGGCGCATTTGTTTTTAGCATATTTAAAGCATCTTGATGATATTCTGGGAACAATGTATTGAAATAAACAGTGGCCATAGACAAATCTCTGGTAACATCTACATCAGTTATAGCCACATGTTTTAATTCTTTGTCATACTCAAACTCTTCCCTAACAGCAACCGCAACTACACGCAGTATTTGTGCAGACATTCTGTCAGATCGGGTAAATTCACGAAATGCCATATCAATCTAGTGTTTTCTTCACTTCGACACGTTCATAACATTCGATTTCATCACCAGGATTGATTTCGTCATAACCTTTAACACCAATACCACATTCCGTACCAGATTTTACTTCTTTAACATCGTCTTTATGGCGGCGCAATGATTCTAACTCGCCTTCAAATATGACCACATTATCGCGTAGGACCCTGATTGGGTTATCACGTTTTACTGTTCCTTCAAGGACAATACAACCTGCAATTGAACCAAATTGTGATGAACGGAATACATCTTTAACTTCAGCATTACCAATAATAACTTCTTTGGTTTCCGTTCCTAGGAATCCAGTTATGGCAGCTTTGATATTATCTATTGCTTCATATATGATGCTGTAATAATGTAAATCCAGATCATTTTGTTTAATCACTTCTCTGGCAGCTTTATCAGCACGGACATTAAATCCAATGATAATGGCTTTGGCGCTTACAGCCAGCTGTGCATCAGCATTTGTAATGCCACCTACACCTGTAGAAATTGCCCTGACTTCAACATCATCATTTCCTAATGTAGTCAATGATTCTGCTAAGGCTTCGACACTGCCTTGAACATCGGCTTTTATAAGCAAGTTAACAACCAACTTCTCTTCTCTGCCCATGCTGTTCATGAGGTTTTCAAGTTTGGCTGCTTGTTGAGATTTCAATCTTAAATCTCTTTCATGTGCTTTTCTTTCAGCTGCTGCTGATTTTGCGCGTTTTTCATTTTTAACAACAATGAAATCTTCACCAGCAACGGGAACACCTGACAAACCTTGAATAACGACAGGAATTGAAGGACCAGCTTCTTCTACTTCATTTCCTAATTCATCTAACATTCTTCTGGCTCGACCAAATTTTTCTCCAGAAAGTACCATATCGCCCTTTCTTAAAGTACCAGACTTAACCAATACGGTGGCCACAGGCCCTTTGCCTTTATCTAAGCTGGATTCAACAACCAAGCCTTTTGCTGGTTTATCAATAATGGCTTTTAATTCCATTAACTCTGCTTGATTTGATATGGCCTCTAATAAATCTTCGATTCCCATTCCAGTTAATGCAGAAACTGGTATAAATTGTGTTTCACCACCCCAGTCCTCAGGGATCACTTCATGGTTTGATAAATCTTGCTTGGCTTTATCAATGCTTGCACCATCTAAATCCATTTTGTTAACTGCAACAATCAGTGGAACACCTGCTGCTTTTGCATGTTTAACAGCTTCAATTGTTTGTGGCATTACACCATCATTCGCTGCCACAACTAGTACAACTATATCAGTGGCTTTTGCGCCACGTTTACGCATAGCAGTAAATGCAGCATGACCTGGTGTGTCTATAAATGAAATGACACCATGATCTGTTGTCACATGATATGCACCAATGTGTTGTGTAATACCACCGGCTTCTTTATCAGTGACTTTAGTTTTGCGAATATAGTCTAACAATGAAGTTTTACCGTGATCAACATGTCCCATTACTGTGACAACAGGAGGTCTAACGACAGCATTTTCATCATCGATTTCATCAGATTGTGAATGCAGTTCTTCAGCGATTGTTTTACTTTCTACAACATTGGCTTCATGTCCCAATTCTTCGACAACTAAAACAGCTGTGTCTTGATCTAAAATTTGGTTAATTGTTACCATCATGCCCAACGTCATTAATTCTTTAATGACATCAGCTGACTTTATCGCCAAAGATTTTGCTAAATCAGCTACAGTGATACTATCAGTGATAGTCACTGTTTTTACTTGATCTGCAACTGGTTTAGTAAACCCATGTTTTTCAGGTTTTTTAAATGTTGGTTTTAATTGGTGTCTGCCTTTACCGCCTTTTACATGGAGTTGTTTTCTTCCATATTTATTATTTGTTTTTGATCGGTTATCTGCATTGCCTTTGGCTGGTTTTGCATCCTGTTTTATTCCTTCTCCACGCTTTTCTTTTTCCTTTTTACGTTTTTCAACAGCTGCCATGACTTGTCTTTGAACTTGTTCTTCACGGGCATCATCTGCGGCTTTTTTAGCGTTGTTTTTCTCAATTTCTGCAAGCTCTTCAGGTGTTTTTTCAACTTCTACAACTTCTACAACTTCTTCGACTGTTTCTTCTACAGCTTCTTGCGTCGATTCAGCTGCAGCTTGTTCTTGGTTTGCTTGCTCTTCGGCAGCTTGTTTTTCTTCTGCCAATCTTTGTTGCTCTTGCTCTTCTTTTTGAGCAATGAGTTTTTGAGCTTCAATTTTAGAAAGCTCTTCCTTCTCTAATTCATTTTTTCTGACATCTAATGCTTTTTGAGCTTCTAATCTGTCTTGAGCAATTTCATCAATTTCTGTTTTGTTTGGTTTCGTGAATGTTCTTTTTTTCCTTACTTCAATGTTAACCATTTTAGTTTTTGAACGCACACCACTTCCACTTGAAACTTTAAGGGTTCCTGTAGATTTTCTTTTCAACACAACTTTTTTTCTAGGAGATTGTTCCTTTGTCTCTTTGCCATGAGAATTTCGCAAATAAGCCAGCAACTGCCTCTTATCTTCATTGCTAATGGCATCATCTGCACTTTTTATAGAAATACCGGCACTCTCCAATTGATCTAATAACTGATCAAGTGAAATACCAAGTACTTCTGCTAATTGTTTTACTGTTACTTCAGACATTCTGAACCTCTAGATTCTTGTTTACTCTTCTTCAAACCAATGTTTACGGGCTTCCATGATTAATTCCGATGCGTTAGCTTCGGTCATATCAGTGATATCCATTAATTCATCTGTGGCTAAATCAGCCAAATCATCGCGTGTAATAATTTCTTTCGATGCCAAGTCATACGCGAGTTTATCATTCATACCTGCTAATGTTAACAGATCCTCCGCCGGTTTTGACTCTTCTAATTTTTCTTCATTTGAAATCAATTGAGTCAAAAGTGCATCTCTTGCACGTTGACGTAATTCGGCTACAACATCTTCATCAAAGCCTTCAACTGATAACAGTTCCGATTCTTCTACATAAGCTATTTCATCTATTGATGTAAAGCCTTCTTGTACCAATAATACAGACATGTCTTCATCGATATCAAGTTTCTGCATGAATTTTTCTACAAATTCCATTGCTTCAGATTGATTTTTTTCACTGGCTTCTTCAGCCGTCATGACATTAATGTTCCAGCCGGTTAGTTCACTGGCTAATCTAACATTTTGTCCGCCACGTCCAATGGCTTGTGATAATTTATCTTCTGCAACTGCTACGTCAATACTGTGTCTTTCTTCATCTACTATGATGGATTCGATTTCTGCAGGAGCCATTGCATTAATAACAAAATGTGCTGGATCTTCATCCCACAAAACGATATCGATTCTTTCTCCACCCAATTCATTCGAAACTGACATCACACGTGAGCCTCTCATACCTACACAAGCACCAATAGGATCTAGTTTTGCATCTGATGAAAATACCGCTATTTTAGCACGAAATCCAGGATCGCGTGCCGCTGCTTTAATTGTGATTAGACCTTGATCAATTTCTGGCACTTCAACTTTAAAAAGCTCTATAATAAAACTTGGTGCGCCTCTAGAAAGTGTCAATAATGGGCCTCTGCTTTCTTTATTTACTTCTATTAGCATTCCACGCAATCTGTCTCCACGCCTAACCATTTCTCTTGGGATACCATGTTCTCTAGGAATTATCGCTTCTACCTTATTGCCTAAATCTAAAAATATATGTCCTCTGTCTGCTCGTTTCACAATTCCATTGAGTACTTCACCGACGCGATCTTCAAATCGATCCACAACCTGCATACGTTCGGCTTCCCTGACTTTTTGTAAAATGACTTGCTTCGCTGTTTGAACAGCAATACGTCCAAACTCAATAGATTCCATTTCTTCTTCAAGAATATCACCCAATTCCACTTCTGGGTCATCTGCTTTGGCATCTTCTAAAGTGATTTGCTTGTCTTCAAACTCATCCTCTATTTCTTCAACAACTTCCCATTGTCGATAACTGCGATAATTGCCAGTTGTTGTGTCAATAATGACCTTAACTTCCATGTCTTTTCGGTGTTTTTTTCTGGTTGCTGTCGCCAAAGCCAATTCAATGGCCTCAAAAATAACTTCTTTACTAACATTTTTTTCGTTAGATAAGGCTTCTGCAACATATAGAATTTCTTTACTCATTACTTAACTCCATCAAAACCAGGGTTTATTCTGGCTCTCATAATTTTATCGAATTCGATGTTTATTTTTTCATCATCAGAATCAATGGTAATGGTTTCACCATCAACAGATTCTATTTTTCCTTTTATTTTCCTTCTTCCATCAACCATTTGGTTTAATTTCATCTTAACTTTTTCACCAAGAAATTCTGAGAATTGACTGGCACTAAATAGTATCCTGTCCATTCCAGGTGATGATACTTCTAATATATAAGCCATTGTTATTGGCTCTTCTACATCAAGTATTCCTGAAACTTCATGACTGACTGTAGCGCAATCATCTACACTAATACCATTTTCATGATCAATATAAACCCGCAACAAAGCATCGGCTTTGCGGACCTGATATTCTAGCCCCCAAAACCTATAACCTAAATCTTCTATAATAGGTGCTAATAGTTCTGATATTTTATCTTGTTTCATATGATTCACTTCTAATCTTACTTATTAATTTAACTTCACCATCAAAAAAGGCCCCTAAAGGAGCCTTTTTAGAAGAAACCATCAATAAAAGATGTTCCTAAAATTGGTAGCGGGGGCAGGATTTGAACCTACGACCTTCGGGTTATGAGCCCGACGAGCTGCCATACTGCTCCACCCCGCATCATTAAGGTTGAGGATTTTAACACTAACTTGATAAATTGCAACTCTTTATTTTTTTTGTTTTAATATTTATCCATTTATATGACATATACCAAATAGATAAACCCTTAACTTACGCTTCTTATGAAGCGAAGTTTCTTGGTCACATATGTGCCCAAATGAGGTGTGTAAATACTAAATCATAATTGATTTTTCGATCGGCTTGTCATGACCTATTGCCAATTGATACTCATCATCTCTAATTTTCTTGTCTTTCTTGTAATTCATTTCTGCTATTTCTAACAACCCTTTTTCACGCAATAATGCCACGTGCATTTTTCTGTACATCTTTAACGAATAAAAACTAAAAGGACTAAAAAACAGCTTAATAATAACTGGCATTAATTCTATGGCTATAAAAAATATTTTCAACATATAACTAAACAGGGTTGCCACCATTCCGTATTCAGGATCAGAATGGATTTTCTGTAAAGCAATATACCTGGTTAATACACCCGTTTTCCTCTCAAAAAATAAACCTTCATTTTGTAGTGTAATTCGGTGACTGTTTAATTTTGTTTGCTTATCATCTATTAATTGATTTAATGCTACTTGGGCAGTAATGACTTCATCGTCCAAAGTTAATAAAAGCTCTTGATTTGCTATATAGTTAGTTTCCTTGTTTTCTAGAGTGTTACTTATCTTTTGAAACCCGTTAAGGTCATCGGTAGCCAATATAATTTGATCTTCTACTAGTTTAAGCCTTTGGTTACTGTTTTCAATGTCCGCAGCAATTATTGGAATAAGCAATTTTAACTCTTCATATGTTTTGACTGCTCTTAAATATTTTGGCCCTTCTGTAGGAGCCCTACCATCTTTGCCTGTACGCTCCATTAAGGATTCATTAAACCAATATTGATAATCTTTTCTGGCTTGTGACAAGCTTTCGTTTTGGTCGCTGAGCTCATTGATAATTATTTTCTGAGAGGTTTGCAGTTCTTCAAGCGTGACTTGGGAATAATCAATACTATTTTTTATTGTGTCAACATCGTATGCTTTATCAGCTTCTAAAAATGACTTTTGTTCGGCTTGAACAGCAATAATTTGATTTTGTATATCTAATAAACCTTGCTCACTGGCATTAACTGCTGTATCTAACTCACCTTCATAGCTTTGCATGCGACTAAAATATTCTTTGTTATTGTTCACCACATCTTTTTGAATTTGTTCATCAATGGCATTGGCTTGTAAACTGATTTCTGCTAATGTGGCCAGACCAATAGCTATGATTAACGAATAAAATATTCTTGGGATTAACCCCAGCATTTTTCGAATGGCCAATCCGCCTTTAAAAGGATTTTTTAGTGCCCAATCTGATCCTATAATGGCCTGGTCTAAAAAAAACAATGTCAAGGCAAAAACAAAACCAGAAATTACTGATGCTACAGTCCCTAAAAATAATGATACACCATAAGTGAATAACAAAAATGTGAATGCAAATGTCACCAATTGCCTGAATACCATGGCATAGGCCAACATACGGTCGTAACGGCCACTTTGAGACAAGACTTCCGTATCAGTTAATGATAAAAAAGCGATTAATTTGAAGTAAATTGATTCTTTCTTTTCTGATTTCTGATTCATTAGGACCCTCGACTTTTTGTTGGTGATATATTTCGGACATTTATTTCAAGAATTAGTTCTAATTTAGAACTACATCCCCTTATTTATTAACGTATAAGAGGCATAAAAGTTATTATCTATTTATTAATGTTCTGAAATATGTACAAACTGGTTTTATTTGTTAACCAATGTTATCTGTTATTTAAATATAGACATCTTGTTCACGACCAGATTCTTTGGCTTGATACATCGCTTTGTCTACATCAGTTAACATCTTTTCATAACTTTGATATTGGCCATTACAAATCAAGACACCACAGCTAAATGATAATTTATAATCCTTTGGTATTGATAATGACAATGCATCACCAAAACTCTTTCTAAGACATGCCAGTTTACTTTTTATAAATTCTAGTTCATTTGATTGTATTAATATGATCCACTCTTCACCGCCGATTCTTCCTATTTCTCCACTGCCATTCATTATTCTTGTGGCCGTTTTTGCAAAATAAATTAAAACTTCATTGCCAACATCATGTCCATATCTATCATTAATCGATTTAAAATAATCTAGATCTATCATAACCAATGTAAAAGGCTTGTTGTTTTTTATACTTGCTAGGTGCAGTGCTTTAAATTGCTCCATAATATATCTTCTGTTTGCTACTTGTGTTAAATCATCGGTGATAGATAATTTATGTAAATGTTTTTTCGAATTCCTTTGGTTTGTATATCCCAAAAATGTAATCAACAATACTATTAATCCCAGTATTATTAATCCCAACAAATATTGTTTTGTGGTTTTTTCTTGAATAATAGCTGATTGTTGCAATTTATTTTGTTGTTGTAAGAGTTTCATTTTCTCTTGATCAAATTGTGCATTATAACGGACTTGTAACTCTGAAATTAATTTCTCTTTCTCTTGTTGTTGTGTTTTACTTAATAATTCTTTAGATTTTTTATTCAACTCATAGGCTTGTTTCCATTCTTGCTTTGCAACATGGTATAGCATTTTTTGAGTCATGTAATTCATTTTGACCGTTGGAGTATTCATGCTTTCGCTTTGTAGTTTTGCAACAGCCAGATAATCCAATGCTTGCTTGTATAGTTTCCTATTTATTTTAATATCTGACATGAGTAAATGACTGTTAAAAGACATCAATATGTCATGATTTCTCTCAAATATTTCAAAAATAGGCTTAAGCTCTTTTTCTGCTTGTTCAAAATCACCTTGAATTAAATAAATGTCTGCTATTCCATATTGGCTATATGCCAATGTATTTATATCATTGGTTGTTTTTGACAGTTTAGAAGATTTCTCAAAATATTGTTTTGCTTTGTCATATTCTTTTTTATCGATATAAACTGTTCCCAAATTATAATATAAAGCCGCCTGATTATATGAGGATTTTACCAAATCATAATCCTCAGATTCTTTATAATACTTTATAGCATTGTCATGATCAGATATACTACTATAGATTATTGCCAATAAATTATAGTTTAAACTTAAGTTCTCTTTGTCATCATTCTGTTTAAAATACGTAATGGCATTTTCTACATCTTGCAAAGCCAAATCATAGTTTTCTATGGACATTTGAATTTGACCCCTATTGGCCAACTGTTCTGCTATGATCCTATCATCGTTTGTTTCTCTGGCAAATCCCAAAGCTTTGTTTGCCAATTTAATGGCTTCTAGATACTGTCCTTTAATTTCCAATCTATAAGACATCATGCCTGTAAATTCACTTTTAAATCTTTGATTATTGTGGGCATTAGCAAGTGACAATCCTTTGCTAATGGTTTCATCCACATCATCTTGTATCGACAATACATCGAGAGCACTAACAATATAATATAATGCAATTAATTGGCCTTCTACGTCATTTATTTTCTGTGCTTTCGTGTAATTTTCTTGTGATATCTCTAGTGCTTTTTGAGGTTCTGTTATTACCAGTTGAGACAACTCCTCATTGTATTGTTCAGAATAATTAGCCAATGTGCTTTGGGGAAACACTATAACCATATACAAAAACAACAACACAGAATATCTATACCTGCATTTACTATTTGATTTTCGGTTATTAAAATATTGTCTATAATTCAAAATTTGTTATCGCACAAGAGCCAATACATTTATTATAGCATGACAAATATATAAATTTTATTACATAATTTCTATTTTTTATTTTACTTAAATAGTGCTTGCATGGACTATGTAGCGTAAATTACCCCTAAATTCTAAATCGTTAAATGGATAACAGGTAGTTAATATTAATTCATTTGTATTGCGAATGGCTATTGAGTTGTTGTTACTGTCTACAATATCCAGACTTGTCACTTTATAATTATGTGTTTTGTTTTTGTC
Source organism: uncultured Alcanivoracaceae bacterium (assembly GCA_913061105.1). GTDB lineage: Bacteria > Pseudomonadota > Gammaproteobacteria > Xanthomonadales > Marinicellaceae > NORP309. The sequence goes on from CAJXVJ010000012.1 coordinate 11,139, forward strand.
TTTTGTTACAATTAGATCACCAATTTTCAGTTCTTTCAAGTATTCGAAATGACTGTCCTTATGCCCTGATATTATGGTAGATTTTAAATTGCCAGGCATTCCACTAGGAGCAAGGTGAACCACAGAAAATGCCATATTCCTTCCACTTCCACCTTGCAAAACATAACTGTTTTTTTCAATTCTTGGAACACTTAACTGCATTACTGGATACGTATCTGCCCATGACCATGGTTTGTGATTTTGTTTGTCATCCAACGTCTTTTCCCATGCTGCTTTTATAAAATATTGGGATAATTCAGCCTTTGCTAACATGTAAATTGATGAAGATAACAACCATAGTCCGAACATGATTGTTGTTATTAAAAATGCCTTTTTCATATTGCTTGTTTTCTAACACTAAACATGCCAAATATGACTAACAACAGACCTAATATCAACTGCCACATCCAACCTAATGCAGTTTGTGGAAAATTAACTTGATCCAATGTTGTTAGTCTATTTTCATCTTTTGCTTGCATTGCAACCAATCGACTTAATTCAGGATTCTTATCCACTGCAACCAAACTTGTAAATTGACTAACTAAATGATAATTTAAACCAAGTTCTGTTATTTGTTGTTTTAATTCATCGTTATTCACATCGTTTTGTAACATGTAATCATCGGTTAAGTCTTCTATTTGATTTCTTGCCCACAATTTTGCAATCCCATTAGATTGCCCGTCTTTATTCATATTAAAGACTTTTGAAAATATTGTAGTATTATTAAAACCACTCAAAACAAGGTTTGTATTAAAATCATTTAATTTTGCTGTAACCATAACAGGTTGGTCACTGTACAAATCTGGGATTACTTTTGGGTTTTGTTCAGCCGATGTATTCCAGTCTACTTGAACTTCTGTTAAAGCAGGTGAAGATATTTTTACAAATAAATTATTCATTATAAAATCAACATCTGAAAGTTTTGCAATATTTGTATATGTTCCTTTTCCAATCAATGCTGCTTTATTCATAAAATAATTATTTGGGGCTTCACCAATGGCTACAGTAAATAATCTTGCGTTATTGATTTGTTGATTAATTTGTCTGAATAGTTGCGATTCATTTCCTACTGAACCATCAGTTATAAATATGATTTGTTTAAGATAATTCTGTTCTATATCGTCTTTCATTGCCATAGCTAATGCAGGTCCCATATTAGTACCACCGTCAGATTCTAGGTCATCAATAAATGCAATGGCTTTATCAAGGTTGTTTGGGTCTGCATTGGCTGATTTATTAAAAAGTGGCTGGGCATATGTATTAAATTCAATGATATTAAATTTATCATTAGCATTGAGTTGAGTTAAACCAAATAATAACGCATCTTTAGCAGCATTCATTGCATCACCATGCATAGATCCTGATGTGTCGATAATAAACACGACATCTCTGAGTTGTTCATTGACTATATTGTTTTTTGGAGGTAAAAGCATGAGCAAAACATACTCATTACCATTTAACTTCTCACTAAACATCGCTGCCTGAGGCTTATTACCTACTGTAGGCGTCCATCTCAGGACAAAGTCATTACGGTCATATAAATTTTTATCATTAAGAGATATTTTTTGATATATTTGCTCATTTTGAATAGTGACATCATGGTATAGACTCACTAACTCAGACAACTCAAAACCTGCTTCTAAGCTAATTTCAATAGATCTAAATTTTTCGTCAACTGTATTGCTAACAGGAAGTTCAGCATCTTGTAAATTATTGACTGAATCTACAAGATACCGCTCCTGCATGTATCGATTTTTTATCGCCAGAGGTAAACGAAAATCGATGTGCCCTGCATCGTAAATTAAAGTTTGTTGGTATCTTATTTCTACTTGAACAATTTCATTTGGCATTATATTTGCAACTTCTGTGGTAAACAAATTAGGCCTATATTGTTTTACAATACTTGCTGTTAACCCTTGTTTTTTTGCTGTTTCATAGATTTTAATTGCTTGTTTGATTTCATGAATTTCACCTTCGATGGTTCTTTGTCCAATAATTAACTTCATGTGATCCACAGCAGCGTTATGCGCCACAGGAAAAGCATACATGCCTTCGGCTATCCAATCTTCAGTTGTGTTTTGAAAAGATTGCTTGACTGTTACTTCGGCAATTATTCCTGTTATATTAATAGAGTAATCAGAATTTAAGAGGGTTAATGCGCCATAATTATTACTTTCATCATTATAGGAAAGCATCATGCCTGTATCAATGTCTTCTAAATCGAAGTAGTCTTGAGCCTTAGCTTGAGCCTGGTATAAACCAGTGAAAAACAATGCCAATGTTAATATGACAACATCACGCCAGTTTAAGCCTAAGCCTTTGTATTTTTTTTTACTTTGTTTGTTGGCTAAATTACTTGTATTTCTTTTGTTATGAAGTGACTCAAGCTGTTGCCTTATGTGTCTGGTATTGGTGATTTTTTCAGCCATTTCTTTTTCCTTTGATTGTTTAATGATTCCATTTAAACAATTCAATCTGGCTATTAGCTGTAGTATTATGTTTGATTCTGATGATTTATGTTTTTTTTATGACATATGCTTATGATAATTTTGTAGTGTAAAAATAAAAAAGCCTTGATATTGAATCAAGGCTTTATAAATAAAATAGTTATTTGAGTTTACAAACCACCAGGACCGCATTTATTTTTCAAATAATCAATCATGGTTTCATATAACTTAATTTTGTGGTGATAGAATAAAGTGCTTGAAAAATGATCTGCTCCATCTAATTCTAGATATTCATAAGGTTTATTTTGATTTTTTAATTCCTTCAAGTACCTTTTCGCGTGTTCTGGTGGTACACGTTGATCTACACTGCCATGAATCAATAAAATTGGTACATTTACTTTAGCAGTTTCATTAATTGGTGATATGCTGTCTTGCCACATATTAACTTGCTCAACTTTTGATGCACCTCTTAATCTACTTTTATAATAATTAATTTGTAATCTAGTATCCGATACAGCTGCACCGGCAAGAACACATTGGTAAAGTTGATCTTCTCTTGATGCCGCAATTAATGCAGCATAACCTCCATATGACCAACCAAACATGGCTACTCTTTCTGGGTTTGCTAATCCTTTCTTAATCAGGTAATTAACACCATCATCTTTATCATCTTGCATTGCATAACCACCTTGACCTCCTTTATCAAATGCTGATTGATAGTAGTCTAATCCATAGCCTCTTGAGCCTCTATATTGTGGCTGAATAACGAGGTAACCATTATTTGCTAACATTTGACCCCATTCATCATAACTGACCACTTCTTGTACAAATGGGCCTCCATGTGGCATAACTATTGTAGGAAAAGGTCCTTCACCATTTGGAACTGTTATGTATGCTCTAACTATTTTGCCATCTCTGGCTTTGTATTTTATGTATTTTACATCAGCTAAATTTTCTGCTTTTAGGTTTGAATTTTTTGAGCCAATGACCATTAACTTACTATCTTTCACCAAGTAATAAGTGCCCGGATCACGTGGGCCAGAATTAAAAATAGTCATATTGCTATTCGTTTTAGCGCGACTGGTAATTGAAATATTATAAGCATTAGGCACAATGGACTCTAATTGTTTATATAATCCTGCTTCATCGGCTTCAAAGAATTCAATATTTCTTTTATCTGTAGAATATGACAAGCCTGCAATAACATCAGGTTTGTTCCAAGAGTCACTGTGACTTATTAAGCGACTAATATCCACATCAGAACGTCCATATATTTTTTCGCCAAATGATTTGGTTTGTGTATTGAACTCCCATAGAGACTTTTTATCTTCGCCATTCTGAGCAATAACAAGTAATGTATCTGGTTTTAAGTTATCAATGGCTTGAATGTTAAATTCTTCAAAACTGTCTTCATGAAGCCTAAATATTTCATTCCACTTTTTACTGCCAATTGCTCTGTAATAATAGACTGATTCATCTTTAGTAACATCATATCCGCTGCCCAATCTTGGATTACCCTTGCTATCAAATCTAATATTCGACATCGCAAGTTTGGCATTGATTAAAAGTTTTTTCCTACCCGATTTCAAATCTAGTTCATAGTATTTTTTAGGACGGAAAATGCTTGGAGCTTTTCCTCCAGATTTATTTTCTGAGTTAAGTCCAAAGATAATTTTATTAGGTTTATCAGGCAATAGGTTTGCTATTTGCGCACCAATCTCATTGATAGTTTTAATTTTATTGGTTCTTAAGTCTAATTTAGCTATTTTATTTTCATATACTCCCTGATTAAATCCATCAATCTTATCCCTTACTTTTTGTCTAAATGATACTATTATATCTTTATCACTCAACCACCCATAACCTGTAATTTCCATAGTCTTAGCATCCATCCTAAAGGGTGCTATAGACAAGTCTTTGGTTTGATAAATTTCTAATACAGGATTTCCTTCAGTTGTTAATATTCTTAACAAAGCTATTTGCGTACCATCAGGAGAAATTTCAACATTATCAATATTAAATCTTTTAGCGAAATATTCTAATGGATAGGGTTCGATTCCGCTTGCATTACTCATTATTACAAAATTAATCATCAATAGTGCAATGACATTTCTTATGTTTTTCATATTTAACTACCTGTGTGTTTTGCACTATTATACACAAAAAAAAACCCTTTGATAAACAAAGGGTTTTTTTTTGAAATAAAAGTGGTATTAGAATCTTCTACTTACATTAACAAAGTATCTTCTACCATTTAAGTCATAGCCTTTACCTATTGGGGCATTACCTATAACAAATGCTTCACTAGGATCAACATCTGGTGGAGAATCATTGAAAACGTTTCTAATGCCGAACCCTAGAGTCCAATCATTGTTTTCATAGAATACTGATAATGTGTGAACGAAATAATCATCCGCATCACCAACATCTCTACATAAGTCAGGAGGTCTACATGTGTCAGAAACAGCAGTAATAATTTCCGATGTATCACCATCACCATCAATGTCTCTCACATCAATAACATCAACACCTTCAGTATTACCAAAGTAATCAAGTACATCTACACCAACACTACCAATATACCTGGTTTGCCAATTAACACGCCAATCATCAAAATTGGCTCTTAAATTAACTGTACCAGACCAATCTGGTAAACCAAACTCACCTCTATACTCTTCAAACTCATCTGGATCTCCAGGTTGATCGCCTTTAAATACTTCTGAATTCTCTTTGGTATGCGTCATAACAACATCAAGACCAAAATCTACAGGTTTGCCAAAAATATCGATTGTTTTATCCATATTCACATTAACATCAACACCTCTAACAGTTAAGTTATCTCTGTTTACAAATCCAGCATCAACATTGGTAATTAAGCCATCAGAGCCACGTAAAACACGTTGACAAAGAGTACTGTCGAATTCTGCATCGGAATAACAACCATTAATAATACTACTAGTTGATGATTCTACAATGGTATTAGATACTTCAATTTTATAGTAAGTGGCACCAACAGTCATGTTGAAATCACTATCAAATGGGATATCCCATGCAAAACCATAAGTTAACGAATCTGATTTTTCTTCAGTTACATTAGTTGATCCACCTGATGTAATCTCAGCTTGGTATGAACTAAAGCCATTATTTAAATTGTCTTCAACTAGTTCAGCTGGAACAACACCATCTAATTCGCAATTTGTTATTACAGTTTGTCCACGTGAATTTCTATCATTCTCAATCGAATAAGTTCCAGGTTCAACTATCACATTTCCATCATCATCAAATAGACCGTCATAAACAGATGTAGGAACGATACATGGATCGCCGATATTACCAAATCCAGATTGTGCCAACAAGAAGTTTTCTCTTAAATTTGGTGCTCTGTAAGACGTACCAAGAGTGGCTTTTAAGAATAGAGATGGAATTGGACGGTAACCCAATTTAGCAGAAAATGTATCAGCACTTGGGAAAAACTCATCTTTAGTTAAACGACCAGATATATTAAAGTCTAATTGTTCTACGCCTTTGTATCCAGACAATAATGGAACATTAACTTCTGCAAAAACTTCTTTTGTAGATTTTTTACCAGTGGCACCAGCATCAGAGAAAAATCCGAAGAATAAGCCATCACGTGCAATGTCATCAGGAATAGATTCAATTTCATCTTCACGTAATTCAATACCAATACCAGCGGCTAGTGGACCAGCAGGTAATTCATATAAATAACCGTTTAAGAATGTAGAGAATAAAGTTTGTTGGATTTTAGTATTAAATGTTCTTAAATCAAAAAGGTAATCTCTTTCAGCTTGTGTAGCGAAATCACCAACAACTGCATTATACAATGTGTGTGAAAACATATTAATTGGCACACAACCATCGTTATTACCACAAACCACTTGTCCTGTAACAGGATCAATACGAGATGTTTCTACTGAGTAATCATAACGATCTTCTCTTATTCCAGCTCTGGTAGCTACGCCTTCAGATAGATGGTAAGAAAGATAAGTATCAAAATTCCAATTACTCATTTGTCCCCAATCCATACCAGGTAAATCACCTCTAACACCTACAACTGCACGATATTGTTTCACTGTAGCTGAAGTTTGGTCTCTATCACCTCTTACACCCACAACTGCTCTTGTTCTAACAGCACCTGTAGATGAAACACCTAAAGGACAATCGCCTGATGCACTTGGATCACAACCAAATTGTTCCAAGTATTGAGCAATATAATTTGGATCTTCAAATGTTTGATTATAGGCTTCATTACAATCGATACCATTAACACCATCTGGGTTACAGAAGTTATATGGATTATCAGCAGGAATGAATGGGAAAAACTGTGGTTGACCGCTGTCTTGGAAGGTATCACGGCGACTGTATAAAACTTCAAAATAAGGAGTTATATTGTTTTCGCCTTCAAATGTATATTCACCATATGACATAAGATTTTGAGTCTTTCTTTCAGCTGATAAGCTGGCATCAGTAACACCAGGATAAGTACCATAATCACCAAAATTAATATCTGCAACACCATCATTATTAGTATCTATTGGAATGCCTCTAACATTACTTTCAGTCCAGTCACCAAATCCAGCGTGTGATTGACCTTGAGTATAGTAAATACTGCCACCTAATGCACCAGGCATAATAAATCTACCAACCAATAGAGGGAAAGTACATGAACCTAAATCTTGCAAACTGTTATCTAAAGTGCGTAAATCTTGAGTGGTAATATTACCATTCATGTCTTCTTCTCTGTGCTCTGCACAAGTACCAGTCCATTCTCTATCTCTGAATTTTATTTCTTCTTGTTCGGCAATTTGAGCACCAAAACCAATAAAACCACGGTCGAAATTTTGTCCCCATGTCACAGAAACATTATTTTCTATGCCGCCAGATTGTTCAGGAATAGTCGTATTGTAATCAACTTCAAAACCATTAAAATCTTTTCTTAAAATTGCATTAGCAACTCCGGCTACAGCATCTGATCCATACAATGAAGAAGCGCCATCCAACAATAACTCATATCTTTGTATTAATCCACCAGGGATTAAACTTAAATCTGGAGCACTTGGAACACCTTCAACACCTGATGCACCAACTCTTCTTCCATTTAATAAGAATAGAGTACGGCCTGGACCAAGATTTCTGAAACTTACTGTTACAGCACCTGGGCCATTGTCTAATACAAACCCAGAAAATGTTAAATCAATTTGTTGACCTGAGGCAGCAGTTGAATTTTGTAGAATATCATCTGCATTAATTTGTCCTACTGCTCTTGATTCTTGTGCAGTAATGACCTGTACAGGTGAAATACTTTCATAAGTATCTCTTAATAGCCTTGAACCTGTTGCAACAACTGGTGCTAGTTCAACTACATCTTCATCATCATCATCGCTAGAATCATTCGCATCTTGTGCAGCTACTGGTTGGTCTTGATCATCTTGTGAAAAAGCAACCGTACTAAAAGACGACAATGAAAAAACCAATAACAACATTAATAATTTCATTAATTGAAATTCATTGTCTCTATTTATTGTTTTCATAAATTTAACCCTCCTCAGGGACTTATACATTAAGTTAATATATTATTATTCTTTAGGCGAACATTAGTTTTCTGTTTTTATTAAATGAATCATCCTGATGAATGGAGTATTAATTAATATATTACTTTCGACATATGCAAGCTTAACCTCGCCATTATCATATACGTTTCATTAATTGTCAAATTTTTAAATGTACAAATAGTAATGAATTATTTATCAAATCCAATGTCATAGCTTCCTTGATTGAATAATCTGCATATACGTAATATTATTTACGTGTATTCTGCTTACAGGCTTTGACTAAATGAAATTGCTAACATTAATAATATAAAAATTATAAACTCAAATAATTTTTGTGGATGTAAATATATTATAATATTAAAGCATCGATGAAAATAAGTTTTTATTAATTATTCACGGGTTAAATTTACAGGATTGTTTTTCTTAACCACTATGTTATCCTCAATTCTAATACCACCATATGGCTTGAAATCATCAACACGATTCCAATTAATGTATTCTCCTAAATCATCGGCCTTGGCTTTCTCTAACAACATACCTATAAAGTATATCCCTGGCTCTATGGTCAGTACGTTGTTTTTTTCTAAAGTTCTTGTTAAGCGTAAAAAAGGGTGTAGCTTTGGTGGTGATTTGATCTTTCCTGCTGGGCTTTTCTGATGGCCGCCAATATCATGAACTTGAAGACCTAAATAATGACCAAGCCCGTGGGGCAAGAAAACATTTGTTAAACCCGTATCATGTGCAGTTAGAGCATCGCATTTAATAATATCAAAATCTTTTAGTATCTCAGCAATCATTAAATGGGCTTTTGTGTGTAAATCTACATAGTTGGTGCCTGTTGTGGCTTGTTTGCCTATTTTTACTTGCATTTTATCTACGGCCTGAATTAATTTTGCAAATTCATCATTATTATCGAAGCTATAGGTCCGAGTGATATCTGACGCATAACCATTTACTTGACAACCAGCATCAATTAAAAACGACTTTAGACTTCCCTGTTGGTGTCTGAAACGTTGCATGTGTTGGTAGTGTAATACCGAACCATTTTCATTTTGTGCGATAATATTGCCATAGGGTAATTGGTATTCATTGTGCTTTGTTGCTAACATATATGCCAAGTGGGATTCAAATTCAGAATAGCCTTTGCGGAAACAATTTTCAGCCGCTTTGTGTCCTTTTAAAGCCAGTTTGTTTGCTTTCTTAATACTTTCAATTTCATATTTGGTTTTTACTGCACGGTGCCAATGGATATAATCCATATACTTTTTTGGATTGTGTTGTAAATTATCGAATTCGCACGAATCATCTTGTCCAATCCAACCATGGTTTTTCAAATCACTAAAATCAGGCACATCTTCTTTACAAGTGATCGGAATAATATCAAAAAATTCCGACCATTCTCCTTCTAAGGTCTTGGGCAATGAGTGCCAATAATCTTTGGGTTGATACAAATATAAGATTGGTTTAGAATCAGATTTATAATGTATAATACAATGTGGTGTTTCTGTTATCGGCACCATCCATTTAAAATGTGGGTTACATGCAAAAGCATAGGGCATATCATCTAAGAAATAATTGTGGACGTGCCCAGAATATATCAGTACTCCATCTAAACTGGCCTTTTCTAATCCTTGGTTGATTATTTCTGAAACATATTTATAATGACTGCTAAACATTTATCTCACCTTTGAACAAAAATTTAAAAAAGATTATAACACTATGTCAACAAACAGCAATGAATCTCCCGGCGAAAAAATACTTGCTACATGGAAAAAACTCAAAGACAAGCCTTTTGGAAAAAAACTGTTTTCCAGAGGCGTTGGAAAATTGGCAGCCTATACCGGAACAATTAAAGCCTTGGTAACAAATGTGAAGCCTGGTCATTGTCAAACATTTTTAAAAGAACGAAGACAAAATAAAAACCACCTTAAAAGCATCCATGCTGTGGCGTTAATCAACTTGGGTGAAATGACAAGTGGGTTAGCAGTATTAGCAGGGATGAGCAATCAAATTCGTGGCATTTTAACTAAAATGGAAATGCAATACATTAAAAAAGCAAAAGGAGACTTAACTGCAGAATGTATATGTGAAATTCCAGAAGTACAAGAAAATCTAGAATATGATGTACAAACAACAATTAAAGATTCATCAGGTGAAGTCGTAGCTGTCGGCACATTTTATTGGTTACTATCGAGAAAATTATGAAATTATTATGTATGTTGCTGCTTTTTATGAGTTTATTAACACAAGCACAGACCACTCGTGTACTTATTGTTGGTGATTCATGGGCCAAACTTCAATTAGATAACGGATCACATGTCACAGTTTTTTCTAACAATGGATATGCAGACATATTTGTTAATGGTACCAATACTGCCCGTGATGAATCTGAGGCCTCAGAATGGGCAATGCCAAGCGATTTAGGTATCATATCTGACGCTTTGATCGCCAATCCAGATATTGACACTGTGCAATTAACCATTGGAGGCTATGATTTTCTGAATAACTGGTCAATTAATATGTCGGCCATGGATGAAATGGATTTACAACAACAAGTGTCAACTGATATATCCACAGTTGTTAATTTTATCTTATTACAAGATCCTAATATTGAAATCATTTTGAGCTTTTATGATTATCCAAATTATGTAGATACAATTGAAGGATTAAGCGGATTTGATTGTAACAACTATTTGACTGATATGGGATTGCCAACGACCACACAATTAAATACCGCAATTGTAGAGTTTGAAAATATATATGCTCAAATTGCAGCCAATAATCCTCGTGTGCACCATGTTTCTCATTTTGGATTAATGCAAAGCTTTTACGGATTTCCTCCAGGAACTTTACCAGGAGAAATCTTGCCTCCTGGAGACTTGGGATTGCCTTCTCCAGTGCCATCCATGCTCGAAATTTTCCCTGAAGTTTTTGACTGTAACCGATTAAATTCTACTGGTTATGAGTTATTGGTTCAAAATTTATTTGATGGTTATTATCAGTTTCGTTTTGACACTATCTTTAAATCAAGTTTTGAATAGCACTTAAATGATTGTTATTTGAATTAAATAACATTTGACCTATACTAATTGAACAAACTCAATGGTGAAAACCACACCTTTTGGTTTTTCTGAATTTTCAGCTTTTATATTTGCATTGTGATAACGGACAATGAGTTGCACCAGATATAAACCCAATCCCAAATGCATCGATTCACCAGAGCCTTTTGATCGAATTGATACCAAGGAATCAAAAATATTCAATTCATTTTTTGGTAGTTGAGAATCTGTATTAAAAATTGATAACCGCACATTATCCTTGTTTGATACCACTGAAATAATAATATACCCATTAGTTGAAATAAAATCCCTGGCATTGTCCAATAATTTATCAACCAATTGTGCCAGTAATTCAGGTGATCCATCTATATAAATTGGCCCAGGATCAATAGTTGTGCGTATGTTAGGTATAAAACTTTGATAGGACTTAACCAATTCATGTATTAATTCAACCACATCAAATTTCTGCTTGGGCGTTTGTTCAAGTGTGTATTTTAATTGACTGAGTTCGCTGAGTTGGTTAAGAATAAACCGCAACCGTTTGGTACCTGTTTGGGCACGAAATAAAAACTCGGGGTTTTGATCCAATTCTAAATTATCTAATGATGATTGAACCACTGCCAATGGCGTTTTCATTTCATGTGATAAGCGAGAGCCTAAATCTTTTAAATATTGGGTGTATTCACGCATTTCCACGAGCATAGATTCTATTCCTCTAGATAACTGGCCTATTTCATCTGATGAATTATGTGATGGCATTTGTGTATTTAAATGCCCAGAATTATCTAACACTGATTGCATGGCATGATTAAGGTTTTTAATCCTCCATGCCAATACTAATGAGTAACTTAAATAGGCAAGCATCAATAAAACCACAACAACTATCATTAAAACACCCGTTTTCAACAATGTTTGAATCATACTTTGTTGGCCTTGTGGCATCATGCTCTTGAGCTCATAAACAGTTTTACCAAGTTGAACAGAATGCTGAGTTCCTGCCATGCCATCATCTTGTCGATAAAACCATCTGCTATTGGCATTGTTTTCGTCTATATCGAACAACCACTGATAAATGGGAGTTATAATCCATTGCCAGTTTGAAACAATTTGGTTATTTGGTAACTTGTTGGATTGATATATAATTCGATTTTTCAAATCTTTAATTATAAAATGATTGTTATCTGGAGTAATATTATTTATGGCTGATTGAAAGTTTTGATTCATTGAAACAATTGGGAATAACTTTAATTTGTCCACCGTATCTAATGTCCCAATGGTGTTCTTTCCATCTAATCCTTGATTAATGCTGGCCACACCTAAATGATGAATATCCATACTATCGAATCTAATTTCTAGTGTATATCCATTAGATTTTTCATGCCAATAACCATTATACTCAGGTTTTATATCGGCCTCATTTTTTTTCAATAGAACACCTTCTGCTTGCCTTTGAAAATTATATTTATACAGACCCCTGTCATCTGCTAGTGCAATAATAATTTGATCATTTTCATTTAAATCGAAAGAGTCACTGTTGTTAGAATTATCATTACTTATTACAAACAGAGACAATCCTTGAGAATCAAAGGCAATATGAAAACTTAATTTTTCTGAACCAAGACTGTAATCATAAGCAGTGCCTTCTCCCCACTCATTATTGCTTCCATCGAATTGTATTTCGTCAATCTTGATTGGAACAAATCCATCCAGTTTAGTTTTGGTATTGCTTTGTAGAATTTCCTTTACAGAGGCTTGAAGAGAGTCTAGATTACTTTTTGAGGCTTGTTCGATATTTAAACGAAACTCTTTATCAACACTTTTTAATGCAAACCAACCAGTTATTGGAAACAATAAACTTAACAAACCCAATAACAGTAATTGATATTTTAGACGCACCTATGCTTTCCAACGGTATCCCATTCCATGGACAGTGTCGATACAATTGAAATTTGAATCAATTTTCATGAATTTTTTTCTGATGCGTTTAATGTGTGAAGTGATTGTTGATTCATCAACATACACATTGGCATCACTCATTAATTGATCACGTGTCTTCACATGACCCTTATGACGCGCCAAAGACACAATCATCCAAAATTCTGTCACGGTTAAATCTACCACTTGTTGTTGCCACGAAACTTGTAAATTATCAGTTAAGATTTTCAAATCACCTTGGGTGATTGTATTTTCATTGGATATTACGTGTGCTAAATCTTGTCTTCTAAACAAAGCGGCCACACGGGCCAAAAGGTGTGGCAATGAAATATCTTTACTTAAATAATCATCTGCCCCTAAGCGCAATCCTGAGACCATATCAAATTCATTGTCTCTGGCTGTTAGGAACAAAATCGGCAAGGTTTCTGATTGAGAACGCAAGTATCGACACAGTTCAAATCCTCCATCAGGTTGATCTCCTAATCCTACGTCAATAATAACAAGATCAGGTAAAGACTGTGACAATCCTTTTTTTGCAAGCAACAACTCTTCATAACCTTGAGCTGAATAGCCTTGCCTTTGTAATGCCGCTTGGTAATTCGCCAAAATACTTGGTTCATCTTCAACTATAACAATGTGTTTTTTTGACATGTCAAAACTTAATTTAATAATATTTGATTATCGCAGGCATTGATAGAGAATGTCAAGATTTGGAATTTAGGGCTGACTAAACTAGCACTTAAGACAAGGAGTTGATTGCTTAAATTTCTGAGAGGGCCTGTATTCCAACTTTTAACTTTTGGTAGTCGTGGCCCAGTGCTTTTTGAAAGGGGAGTTTTGCAATCCAAAGCATCTTATTGTTTGTATTCTTTATACTTGCGATGACCTTTTCATTGTGCCCATCAAAAAAAGCATGTATTTCTTGTTTAAAGAATTCACTGTCACTAACAAAGAATCGTGCTGTCGAGTTAATGAACAACATTAAATCTCGTGCTTGCGCTTGCTGTAAATTCATCACAGTTAACGGGTCATCCTCGAAGTCAATAAAGCCAACAACACTGTGTTTTTCATCTACGATTAACATATTCCTCACAAATCCTTGGCTCATATATTGATCCGCTTCATGTAGCTTTTTTATTGCTACTAAACAAATAGAAAAGAGTTTTCTGATACGATGTTGGTCTGCTCTGTTTGTTTTCATATCATCTATGATAGAAACACCTAGATCTTTCAATAATATCCAACCAGGAGCATATGCAGCAATTTCAGGAACTACGACACCATTAGATTTTAGCTTTTCGATGCGTTGGATTTCCAAATCCAATGCTACCTGCCCACCCTGTTGTGGCACAGCTTTTAACAAGGGTGTACGCAGTAACTTGCTAAAAATATTCATTGCCATATAACGGAAATAACCCCTGGCTGGAGCAGATTTTTTTAACCAATATTTCTGGCCTGTTTGAGAAGTTATTGCTTCGATCCTTTCAATGGAATCAATTGCATCCTGCCAGGTGTTTTTATCAATTGATAATTCTGTTATTTCTTGATTCATAGTATTTTATTAAATAATTTAATACACAAAAATGATACATAACTACAATGTTTATGAAAATACCTTAATAAACCTTTTTTCTTGAGTTGGCTTACTTGTGGATTTGATTGACTGGAAATTCCTTGGTGGTGCGTTACTTGCACATTTGGGTCATACAAAATAGTGTGGCCCTTATCTAAGGTGCGTTTAAACAAATCTAGGTCTTCAAAATGCAGTGGGAATTTATCGTCAAATCCATTAATATCTAAAAACACCTCTTTTTTCATGAGTATTAAAGCACCTGAAATCGCTTCTACTGCATGTGTTTGAGTTTCTACAGGCTCGTGATTTAAATTAACACCAGCAAAGATTCCAAAATATTTAGCCAGTTTTTCAAGACCACTATAGGATTTAAAGGCACGCCAAAAAGTGGGCAACCTTCTACGGCTGGCCCTTTGTTCTGTGCCATCTGGATTAACCACATGACAACCGATTATAGCGGCACCTAGATTAGATTCTAATGATTCTATTAACACTGTGATACTGTTACCATCAACCACGCAATCTGGATTCAGAAACAATAAAAAATCTGTATGAGATAATTTGGCTGCAAAATTGCAACTATCAGCAAAACCAAAGTTTTCATGCCTGAACTGTTTGTTTAATCTGTCATGCTGCGGTAATAAATCCATGCTGTTATCATGAGAACCGTTATCAACGACAATCACTTGGTTTATTGAATGACCATCAATTACCGATGAAACAACCTGGCTTAACAATTCGCCAGTATTGTAATTTACGATAATAACAGTACATTTGTTCATTTATTTATTTGGCAAAATTCCCATATTTCAGGCCATATTTCCATGGCAACCGCAACTTCACTTAATTCTTTTCTTGCTTGGTCAACACATTGCTCTATAGAAAGTTCATCATCCCAACCATATAATACTGCGGCATTATTAGTTATGGCCGCCTTACCATTTGACTCTATAAGTTCACGAACATCTGCTTGCCAATAAACAGGAGCATCTGGTGATTGTTCTAATTGAGACTGCATTGACAAGACCATTTCAGATCTTATCTGGGTTAAATATTCTTTAAGTCTATTGTGGATTTTCACATCACTTGCATCGGCTAATCCCATTATATAATTTGACAATGTTTTCATTCTTAATTTTGGATCAGTCGCATCAGTTACAGCATTAAGGGTTAATGCGTAATCGGCTACAAATTTATTAAAATTTGGTCTTCTAGCAATGTGGTTTGTACTTGCCCTTTCTCTGTTTATGGTTTGAATATGCCCCATCATAAAAGGGAAATGCAAAGAAACTTGATTGGGGTAACAAAACAACGATACCGCATTAAAAAAATGATCTTCGACCCTGTTTATTGGCATTGAAAATGGGACAAGCGTTGAATTATCAATGGCTGATGGAGAAAACTTAGTGTAAGATAAAATCTCATAGTTTTCTGTGTAATGCATCAAATTAGATGCTTCTATATTATCTAAATATGTTTCTCTTGATTTCCAAAACTCTTGTTGTTCATCGCCAGTTAAAAAATACAACCAAAAATTACTGTTAGCTCTAGGACTACCCCATGTTCCATTGCCAACAGATTTAATTGTTGAGCTCGAATCAATTCTTTGTAGCTCCAATAAATTGATGTTTTCTAATGAGGAAATTTCTACATCAGTAGTTGACAGCCAATTACCAATAGTTTGGCCGCAAGTATTTAACATCTGTGTTAACACATCTTCTTCATATACACTTGATGTTTCTCGTATATCAGATAAACTGAGCGAGAATCCCACATTTAAATCTGGGCGATCTTGTAAGTCAACTAGCTTCGATTGTTTACTGATAACCCGAGGTTCAAAAATATAATCGTCATCAAAAAATAAAAATTTCTTACCTGCATTATTTAACAATGCGAAATTCCAAACCCTTCCACCTGTAAATTCATCTGGCTTAGTTTCTAACAACCAGTCAATAGCAACATGGTGATTGGTAAATTCAGTTTTAAGCATTTTAATGAATTGTGACTGCCAAACTGCGCCATAAAAATTTACTGGGAAATGTGATTTAAAATCCTTACATATGTTCTCTAACTCTTTCTCAGCTTTTTCTGTTGTTGAATCATCATAAACTTGAACAACAAAATTAGTATTGTATTTGTTTTGATAATTGACAAGAGATTGTAGCATTCTACTGAGTTGTTTTGGCCTATCACAGGTCCGAATAACAATGCCAGAACTGGGAATACTCGATTGTTGTGATTCTTGAGATAAATTTATCTTCCATTCTTTTTCATCTATCAACAATTTATTATTGATTAAATACTCTGTTACTTTTTGAATAGCACCCACTTGTTGTTGTAAATGAGGCATGTTTTCGCTGATATTAATAACATGTTGATCTAGTGGTTTAAATTCCTGACACAAACTTAAGGCTTGTAATACTTGATGAGTCATGACATGACTTTGACCAGATTGTTTATTCATAAACACCAGTTCTTCATTGGACATTGCAAATGCAATACCTGCTATCGATGCGTAAACTGCTTCATTTTTCTCAACGCCAACCGCAAGTGTTTGTTGCCCAAAATTAAATTCAAAATCCATTCATTATCTCTTATCTAAAAATTTTATAATTTTACCTAAAATAGGTATGGATAGCCATTTTTCATGTTTTTTTACCAATGCATTGTGTTGTTTTGCTAGGTAAATAAAGTCTTTTATTGTTTTATTGTAATGCGAGTAAACCGATTGCTCCTCGTCAGAGAATAAATGTAAATCTGGTAATTCATCAGTTTTATACAATTTTTTTGAAGCCAACACAATATAGTACATCGGTGTAAGCATGGCTTTATCTGAGATTAATTGTTTGTTTATTAATATATCATTGGCATATTTATTTTCTAAAGAATCATGCCTTTCAATCATAGAGCTAAACATCATTGCCTGTGAGAACCAATGTTGATTGTTCCAATGTGCATCTAAAATTTCTCTAAACTCATGTTTGTATAATTCTTTCACATGAAACTCATTTGTAAAGCCAGTTTCATCAGAATAGTGTTTTTTATCCGGAGTTGAAATTATCAACATGCCATCTGCTTTTAATACACGATTAAACTCTGATATCATTTGTTCTTGTTCAGCCAAATGTTCAAGTGTCTCAAATGAAACAATAACATCAAAACTTTGATCCTCAAATGGTAAATCAAGACATGACGCATTTAAGTATTCCTGTCTCTTATACACATCTCCGAGCCCA
>CAJXVJ010000013.1 GCA_913061105.1 uncultured Alcanivoracaceae bacterium
CGGCAGCGTCAGATGTGTATAAGAGACAGAGTAAGACCTGTTGCGGATGGTATTATGGTTGAAAAATTTAATACAAAATCGAATTTAATGAGTCTTAACATAAATGGAAATTGGTACAGGGATGAAGGCAGCCATGGCCTTTCCAAATTTAATATTATCATGACATCTAAAGACATAGCTCAGTTTTTAGAAAAACTGGGCTTTCAGGCACCAATTTCAGAGGCGCAAACCATAATTGACATGCAAGCAAATTGGCCAGGCTTCCCCAGCCAGTTTGAAATTAAAAGCATCAGTGGAAAAATGCGCATTGAAGTAAAAGAAGGAGAAGTGGTTGATGCTAAACCTGGAATGGGTAGGGTATTGGGTCTTTTTAGTTTAACAAATCTACCAAGAAGATTAATATTAGACTTTAAAGATGTATTTGGCAAAGGTTTGCATTTTAAATCGATGCAGGGAGATTTTGTTTTGAATAAAGGTGAGGCCTATACTGATGCATTTGTGATAGACTCTGCCAGTGCCAATATTTTAGTGAAAGGCAGTACGGGATTAGCCAATCAGGACTATAATCAGACAGTGATTGTCACGCCTAGGGTTGGTAGGGTTTTGCCAACAATTGGTGCGATTGCTGGAGGTGCTGTAGGAGCTGCAGCCGGATTTTTAGTTCAAGGAATGTTTAGTAAAGGCTTGAAAAACGTTGGAAAAATTATATATAAAGTAACAGGAAGTTGGGATGATCCCAAAATTAAACTCATTGAAACAGAAGAAAAAGTAAATGAAAACTAAAATATTGGCCTCAACATATCTCATAGTATTTATCACTATTGCATCATTAATAGCCTATGAATCTTGGGGCAATGCCGTTGGTTATTCTCACACCGTAACTAAAATAACAAAAACATTACAAATGGAAGATAACCTGAAAACTTCAGGTAAAAAAATTCTTGAAAAAATTACATTTAGTTTGTATGAAGGCTATTCGGAAAGTGTAAATGAGTTAAAAGCCCTAAAGGAAAAGAGCAGTAAATTCGATAAAAATGCTTATCGTTTTACAAAAGCTTTTATTGGCATTGTTTTATTATCGTTGGTCTTATATTTTATTGGCAAACAAAATGTGTTATTAATAGGCTTAATTTCTCTGTCTATTATAGCGCTTATCACAGGCTGGTTTTCACCAATTTTGGAAATTACGGCCTATCAGGATATTCCTTTGTTAGGAAATACTATTTTTCAATACGAAACCAAGAGTATAGTCACCGCACTTGAAAAAATATTTCACCAAGGGCAATATGGTATTGGTGCCATAATTTTATTGTTTACTGTTATCACCCCTATAATTAAAACAATTATCATGCTAACCATTAGCTTTCGCAAGAAGTTGCATCTAACCTCCAAAAGGGTAAAATTTCTATCATTGGTTGGCAAATGGTCTATGCTTGATGTCTTTGTGGTTGCGATAGTGGTGACCTATTTTTCTATGAAGTCCTCAGGTCAAACCGATGCGAACCTACAAATCGGTGTATATTATTTTAGTATTTATGTTGTTTTATCTATGATATGTACTTATATTCTTTCTTATACATCTAAACCCAAAGACCCAGTAATTTCATAAAATGATACCAGAAAGTCTTAATGTAAGGTTCTGGTATTAAAGCCAAAAATGATACAATCACTTTTATGAGATTTTATTCTTCATTTGATATAACAGCAGAAAATTGTTTAAACAACAGAGCCATAAGCTATGGTGATGGTGTGTTTGAAACCATGTTATTGAATAATTATTCCATTAAGTTATGGAAGCTTCATTGGCAGCGTTTAAGTACCAGTTTGAAATTGTTAAATATTCAAAAACCAAATGAGAGCATGATTTATAAAAAAGTCATGCAATTGGTTAATGATAAAGGCCAGTACACAGCAAAATTAGTAATTTTTAGAAATGATAAAAAAAGAGGATATGCAAGCGATTCTACATCTCATCAATTTTACATAACACTTAATCCCTATATTGCCCCAGACCCTATTAGAACATTAACAAGATCGTCAGTTGCATTGTCTAAGCAAAAAAACTTAGCAGGAATAAAACACCTTAATCGATTAGAACAGGTGTTGGCAGCTCAAGAATTGAATCAAACAAACTATAAAGATGCCATTATGTGTAACGAATCAGGCAAGGTGATTGAAACAATAAGTCAAAATATTATTCTTTTTAAGAACAACAAAATATTTTCGCCAAAATTAAATAAATCAGGTGTTTATGGAGTCGCACTTCGTTGGTTGCAATTAAAAGGGCATAAAATAAATTGGAAAAAAATTGAATTTAACCAATTGGCTCAGTATCATGGCATGATGGTTTGTAACAGTATTCAGGGCTTTAGTTCTATCAACAGTATTAATAACACGATTCATTTCGATAAAAAATTAAAAATCATTCAATTAATTCAAAAGCAATGGAATGAAAATCTATGAAAAAGCTTTTCATTCTTTTTGTCATAATGGGGGCTATCGTCATTGGATTTGGATTATTTTATTACAGCAAATACCAAGATTTTTTATCGACGCCAGTATTTCAAAACAACACTATTGTCAATATTAAAAAAGGTCAGAGTTTTAGAAAGTTTACCCAAAAGTTACGTGACAATAAAGCCAATGGCAATGAGTGGCATTGGCGTGTTTTTGCAAAAATTGAACGCGTAGGAGCCTGGTTAAAAGCTGGAGAATTTCAAATTGATGCAGGTTTAACACCCATGCAAATGATGCAAAAAATCAAAGAAAACAAGGTTGTGACCTACCAATTTACCATTGTAGAAGGCATGAATTGGCGTGAATTAAAATACAAGCTATTAGATGACAGTACATTACTACACACGTTAAATGACATCGATGATGAACAATTGTTGGATGCCATTGATTCTGATAAGAACATACCTGAAGGATTGTTTCTCCCGGAAACTTACCAATTTGTTCGTGGTGATTCTGATGTTGATATCTTGAAACGTGCTCACAAATCATTAAAGCAAGAACTACAAAAGCACTGGCAGTTAAAAAAAGCCAATCTCCCCTACAAAAATACGTATGAAATGTTGACCATGGCATCCATTGTTGAAAAAGAAACATCACAAGCAAATGAAAGAGAAATAATTGCAGGTGTTTTTGTCAGAAGGTTACAAAAAAATATGAGATTACAAACTGACCCAACTGTGATTTATGGTTTGGGTGAAAGTTATGACGGAGACATTAAAAGCAAAGATTTAAAAACCGATACACCCTATAATACTTATACTCGAAAAGGATTAACACCAACACCAATTGCAATGGCGAGTATAGAATCTATTGCTGCTAGCGCCAACCCCAAAGATGGCAAAGCATTGTATTTTGTTGCCAATAACCGTGGCGGGCATTATTTTTCAGACACTTATAAACAGCATCAAAAAGCAGTCAAAGACTATTTGAAAGGAAAAAAACTGTGATTCAAAAACACAAGCTTACTCCAAGGTTTATCAGTTTAGAGGGATCTGAGGGCGCTGGAAAAACCACAGCTTTAAAAGTGATTCGTGAAATATTAGATGGCTGGAACATAGAGTATATTTGTACACGTGAACCTGGTGGAGAACCAACTTCAGAAAAAATACGAGATATTTTACTGTTTTCTGAGAAACTACATGCAAAAACAGAATTATTATTAATGTTTGCCTCACGCAATGAGCATTTAGAAAATGTAATAAAACCGGCTTTGAATGCAGGTAAGTGGGTTATTTCAGATCGCTTTGTCGATGCCAGTTATGCCTACCAAGGTGGTGGCAGAGAATTGGGTTTTGACAGAATAAAGTGGTTAGATGAATTCATCGTATCTGACACACAAACTGATTTTACCGTATTATTAGACATCGATCCTGCCATAGGATTAGAACGCATTAAGGTGAGAGGTCAGTCCGATCGCATTGAACAAGAAAACATGGAGTTTTTCTATCGAATTGCAAAAGCATACAAACGCAAAGCGCAATTGGACTCACATAAATATGCAATAATTGATGCAGCGCAAACCATAGAAAAAGTCAAATCAGATATTATTCAGTCATTTGAAGATTTTAAGGAACAATTAATGTGAATAATTATCCTTGGTTAAAAGTTTATGTCGATCAATGGCACAATTTAGTAAAAACCCAAAGTGCTCCGCACGCCATACTGTTATCAGGAGCGAAAGGATTGGCAAAGGCGGAATTGGCAAAAATGATGGCGCATATCTCTGTATGTGAGGATCTACAAGAATCTTCAGTCTGTAATCATTGTAAAGGGTGTCATCTATTTAATTCAGGAAACCACACTGATGTGACTATAATTACAGCTGAAAAAGCCGTGATAAAAGTGGATCAAATTCGTCAGTTATCAAAAGACGTTGTTTTAAGTTCTACAAGAAATAATTATAGAGTAATGATAATAGAAGATGCAGAAAAAATGAATAAAGCATCAGCTAATGCTTTGTTAAAAACACTCGAAGAACCACCTGCCAATGTTATTATTATATTAACTACAAGTGAAATTGGATATTTGCTTGCCACCATCAAAAGCCGTTGTTTTAAAGTCAATATTAAATCCAATGATCGACAATTGTTAATTCAGTGGATACAACAAAATTGCACGAATTCATTAGATGAAATCAACCAAGCAATGCTGTTGTCAAATGATTCTCCAGTTGATAGTTTAACAATATTAAAGGATAACAAACTCACATCAGTGAGATTTATGTTAGAAGACTTAGATCAACTTGCGAAGAGACAATCGGGTGTGCTTGAAATCAGTAAAAAATGGTTAAAAGAAGAAAGCTTAAATAATTTATCTTTAATAGCAGCCTATTTCTTAAATATTATTAAGGCCAATAATTCATTGATTGAAAAATCCATTCTTAATTCACTTTCACATACAAATTATGCCAATATTCAGGGATTGGATAAGAAAATTTTGAACTTTATAAATAAAACTTATGACATTATCAACAGATTGAGAACACCGCTTAAACCTGAGTTGATGCTAGAAGAACTGCTTATAAGTTGGCAAAATGATTTTGTAGTTAATGACAGACTCTCATAAAAATCAGAATACGAGACATTCTAAGTAGCACTAATATTGAGGCTAAAATCAATACCAATGCTGAGACCCCAAATATTTAAAAATATACAATAATAGTGTTATTATGTATAATAAAAGCTTAATTTTAATACAGAGGTTAAATGTATGGCATTTATGGGAGCTGGAATGGGCAAGAAAGGTATCTTGTCATGTGATATAAACGACATTACTGAACTGCATAAGATCTATATACCTTTTATTGAGAATGGAGGTGTGTTTGTGAAAACCAAAAACAAATATAACCTTGGAGATGATGTGTTTTTATTGATGTCATTGATGGAAGAAGAAAAATTTCCAGTTACAGGTAAAGTGGTGTGGATCACTCCCATTGGAGCAGGTGGCGTTAGGAACGCTGGAATCGGTGTTCAGTTTTCAGAAGACAGAGACATGGAAGTAGCTAGGACTAAAATTGAATCATTATTGGCCCCATTTAAGGGTGATAAAATCGCTACCCAAACCATGTAATTATGACATCTCTCTCACTATCAATTACCAATAAAATAGAAAAAAAAATCAGGGAAGCCAATGTATTTCAATATATTTCTAGTGCTAAATCTGAGCAAATAATCGAAGCATTAAGGCAGATTTCTGTCCGCTCAGGAATGGCAATTTACATTTGGTCTGCTAATGCTGGATTAGTGAACATCAAATCAAGACAAACGCCATTACCCGGTACAAGATCAGTCTTAGAGGCTTTAAAATATGCCACGAAAAATCACTATTTCGCTGTATATGTTTTTCCAGGAATTAATAATGTTGATTTATTAGAAATCAAATCTACCTTGCCCTCAGCATCAAGTTTCCTTCAAACTAACGATAATACAAGGTTTTTGTTTTTAGTTAAAGAAGACATCGTTTTTTCTTTTTTAACAACAAATGCAGAAAAAATTGAATTGGTTAATAAACACACACAAAAATATAAATTACGTGATGCCAAGTGGGTTTTAGCTAATGATTAAGCAATACCAACTTAAATATATGCAGGCGTTGTTATGAGCCAGATTAATGTCGCTGATAACCCTGAAGATTTATGTAACCTGTTTTTTAATGATTCTATACAGGCTATTATTATTGTCAATGCAGTCACGCAAAATATTCTTCATGTAAATGAGGCTTTATTAGATTTAACAAGAAAACCAGAAAAGGATTTAATCGGAAAGTCATGGACTGAATTAGATAAACATAGAAATCATAAAAATTATTCAAATTACATAAAAGAAATTACTTCTAATGAATCTGTCAATTTTACTGTGGATTATGAACATGATAATAATAATTTAACTATAAATGCCAATTATCATATGGGTGTTTTAAATGGTGAAATTGTTTATTTAGGTTATCTTATCCCAGAAAAAGTACAAGGTGTTTCTACTGAAATATATGAAAATCTAAAACGCATAAAAAACATAGTGAGCATATCTAATGATATGGAAAATGTAATAGATGGCTTAAAAAGCCTCTTGGGTTTTAGTTTCGTTCTGTTTATAGAGTTTCATGAAAATAAATTCAAAAATCCCATTTCTACTGGTAATGAAGAATTAATTAATACTGTCTTTTCTAATTCAGAACACTTGTTGTTAGAAATGGTAAAAGGCAATGAAGAAATAAAACTTGATAAAAGTGTCAATAAAATGGGTGATTACATTGAAATACTTAACATCAATCAACTGCAATCATTTTGCCTTTATCCGATTCAATATAAAAACAAGATATATGGTGCAGTTATTGCCGGTGGGAAAAACAAAATTGAGAAATGGCGGACTACATCGGTTTTGTTTAATGCATTGGCGATTCAATCAAGATTTGGCTTATTTCAAAAATCAATTGTTGAACAAAGAGAGATAGAAGGCCAATTTGATAAGCTTACGGGACTAGCCAATAGAAATGCCATGGCTAAGAAATTTGCCACAATAGTCGAACATGGTATCAGTGCAGAAAAATATTTGTCGTTAATGATCATTGATATTGATAAGCTCAATTATTTGAACAAAAACCTTGGGATAGAATTTACCAATGAGTTAATTGTCAGCATTTCTCAAATATTGGTTAAAAGTATTAGATCAAAAGGAGAAGTCTATCGCTTATCTGGCGATGAATTTATGGTGCTGTATCACCCTCATATGAATAAAGGATTGGCTGAATCAATGGTTGCTGATTTAATCTCTAAGTTAAGTAAACCTATTTTACTCAGTAATGGAGAAGACATTCTGGTTAATTTTAATATTGGAATTTCTATATTTCCAGATGATGGGCAAACAGCTTCAAGTATGATGAAAAATGCTGATTTGGCCATGTACGATGCAAAACTTGCTGGAAAAAATAATTATGTGGTTTTCAAACATTCAGAAACAGGCCAGGCACTAAAACAAAAAACTGAGATGGTTGAAAATCTTAGGAATGCTATTCAAAAGAAACACATTACCGCTTTTTTCCAACCAAAAATAAATGCCATAACAGAAGACATTATAGGATTTGAAGCCTTGGTCCGTTGGGTGGATCCTGAAATAGGTTTGATTAACCCTGGGCATTTTATTCCTTTGGCAGAAGAAACCGGTTTAATAAATGAAATTGGCGAGTTCGTCACCCAATATGCTTGTGAAATGCTGGTGCAATGGCAAAAGAAATATGGTTTATCTTTGTCATGCTCTATTAACCTATCTGCAGTACAATTATTAGATTCAAAATTGGCTAAAAAATTAGAAAAAATTGTCAATACATCAGGCATACACCCCCATTTTGTGGACTTTGAAATCACAGAAACCATTAATTTGGATGATATACCAAACTTAGTTAATAGCTTAAATGAGATTGTTGACATTGGTTGCACCTTATCAATCGATGATTTTGGAACTGGCCATTCTAGTTTGGACTACGTAAAAAGAATTCCTGCAAAATATATAAAAATTGATCAATCATTTGTAAAAAATATTGGTTTGAATCCAGAAGATGAGGCCATCTTAGATGCAACAATAAACATCGCCAAGAGACTTAATAGAGAACTTGTTGCTGAGGGTGTTGAAACCGAGCAACAAAGAGAATATTTACTTGACCGTGAATGTGAGTATTTTCAAGGATATTTGTTTTCAAAACCATTGCCAGCTGAAGACATAGAGGCATTATTAAAAGAGCGTGTAAAACTCATGGGATCAAGCTAATTCAATGTCATTAATCTTTAAGATGGTGCCAACTTTAATACAATCAAAAATAGTTTAAAATATGTTAAACTTATTTCAAATAGCAATGTCATAGAAAGCAACAATGAATAATAAACAGGTAGTTAATAAAGATATGTCTGAAAAGGAGATAGATTTAGAGTTGGTGAAACAAGCTCAAAAAGGCGATATTAAAGCTTTTGAGTTGTTGGTGCAGCGGTACCAACAAAAAGTGGGTGGTGTTGTTTCTAAATTAATTAAAGACTTTCATGAGAATCAAGATGTGACACAAGAAGTGTTTATAAAGGTTTTTAAAGCATTGCCTAAATTTAGAGGCGATTCTGCATTTTATACATGGATTTATAGAATTGCAATTAACACTGCAAAAAACCATTTGGTAGCAAAAGGAAGGCGCATACAAAATAGTGATATTGAACCAAGTGAGGCAGAGAGTTATGCTGGTGGTTATGAAAAGCAAAATTTTGACACACCAGATCAAGAATACCAACGCCAAGAAGTTGAAAAAGTGGTTCATGATTCGATTGATGGGTTGCCTGATGATTTAAAACAAGCAATCATATTAAGAGAAGTGGACGGATTAAGTTACGAAGAAATTGCAGAAAAAATGGATTGTCCAATCGGTACAGTGAGATCAAGAATATTTAGAGCCAGAGACGCGGTTGATAATGCTCTTAAACCACTGCTGAACAATACACAAATGAGAGAGAATTATGTCAGATAAATCAAATGAACAAATATCCAATTTGATGGATGGTGAACTAGAGGTCAATGCCAGTAAGTTTTTACTAAAGCGCATGGCATCAGATGAAACATTATCAAAAACTTGGGACAACTATCACTTGGTTAAATCGGTTTTACAAAAAGAGTCAACTGCTGAGCCCTTGATTGATATAGCGGCCAGAGTTACTGAACAATTAGAAAGTGAAAAGAAAAGATTGCCACAACAAACTACTGAGGTAACAAAACCACAAATCAACCGTTGGCTTAAGCCAATAATGGGATTAGGGATTGCCGCCAGTGTAGCATTTATGTCAGTTACCATGTTGCGTAACCAACAGATAGATGGAGGTAATACAACTGTTATTGAAAATACCATGGCTCAAACAGAACCCACAAGCCCAATATTGCAAACCAATATTAATGCCAGTTTTGCAGGTGGAGATACAGCTTTGGTGCCACCACCATCATTGAGTAGGTATCCATCGTTGTCTTCACAGCAACAGGGTAACTTTAATCAAATACCTACATACAATAGTCAGGCGCCGTATATAATTATTATCAATAAATCGGCTGCTAAAAATGCAAAAAATCCATTGAGTCCAATTAAAAACCAGGTAATCAGTGATTGATTAAATTAGCCAAAATTGTGTACATTGATTCTAATAAGGTAACTTTAAAATTAGAAAAAAAAGCACAGTGTACTGATTGTAAAAGCCGTTGTTCTGACGGCTTTTTAGATTTTCTGTTTAATAAAAACAATCAAAATGTCTTATCAGTTGCTTTAAATGAAAAAGAACAAAAATCCAGCCACTTAATTGATGAGCAACATTTTTTTCAAAAAGATCACAAACAAAACGATGTCATTGGTTTGAGTTTCAATGAAACAGAAATGTTTAAAATGGCTTTGGTATTATATGGTTTACCAATATTGTTGTTTATTATGATGTTGTTTATGGGTTATTATTTATTTCAAGCATTGCATTTCAATTCAGATATAGGTGGAGTTATCGGGTTGCTAGTTGGAATATTACTATCTAGGTTTTTGATTCTATCTCAGCCAATCAAGCTGAAACCAAAAGTTAATTTTTTTAAATAAAATTTTGCACTTTTTCAACAGGGCTTTGTCATAATAGAATATAGGTAGTGCGTCATTGCACAATCTTTTTAAAATATTACTAACAGGATCATCAACATGAAAAAATATAATATGATTAGCTATTGCATTGTGTTAATTAGTTTTGCAACCCTAGGTCATGCAAACCAAACTGTATTGCCAGATTTTACAACATTGGTAGAGAAAACTGGAGCAGCTGTGGTTAATATTACGGCCACAACAAATGCAAAAGAATCAAACAACTCATCATCTGAATACGGTAACCAATTAGAAAGGTATTTTGGCATACCTCAACAACCACAAGACCGACAAGCTGGCGGTTCAGGATTTATTATTTCTGAGGACGGTTATGTTTTAACAAATCGCCATGTAATATTTGGGGCTGATGAGATTACTGTTAAATTAATAGATAAGAGCGAATACAAAGCAGAATTAATTGGTGAAGATGAAGCCAGTGATATTGCCTTGTTAAAGGTAGATGCCAGTAACTTACCTGTTTTAAAAATTGGCGAATCTAAAAAAAGTAAAATTGGTGAATGGGTGATGGCAATAGGATCGCCATTAAGCTTTGAAAATTCAGTCACTAAAGGCATTATTTCTGCAAAGGGCAGAAGGTTTATGCGCCAGCAATATGTTCCCTATATTCAGACAGATGTGCCCATTAATCGAGGTAATTCAGGCGGCCCATTAATTAATATGGATGCCGAAGTCATTGGTGTAAATACTTTAATTCTATCAAATACTGGCGGTTACATGGGGTTGTCTTTTTCTGTTCCTATAGATGTGGCCATGTCAGTGGTTGAACAATTAAAAACAACAGGAACAGTGAAACGTGGTTTATTGGGAGTCGCTATTCAAGATGTTAGTCCAAATATGGTCGATTATTTAGGCTTGGAGAAGCCACAAGGTGCCTTGATCACAAATGTCAACGAAAATTCTGCCGCTTTTAATGCAGGTATAAAAACCCAGGATGTGATTGTTAAGTTTAATGGCCAAAACGTTGAATCATCAGATGCATTACCGCCAATGGTTGGTGCAGTCCAACCTGGTACAAAAGTTAAACTAAATGTTGTTAGAGATGGAGAACCAAGAGTTTTTTATGCCACTTTAGGGGGCCTAGAAAACAATGTTGTGGTAACCGCAACCAGTGAAAAATTAACAGAAAAACTAAATGTTGGCTTTGAAGTTGCAGATTTGAATAATGAAGAAAAACAACAGCAGGGAATCGAGTCAGGTGTTTATGTTAGAAAAATTAATGACCGTAAAGCAAGAAAAGCAGAATTAAGGGAAGGAGATGTTATTCTTAAAATATCTAAAACGTCAGTCAAGAATGTGCAACACTTTAAAGAATTATTGAATAATCTTGAACAAGATGAGCCAATTGTCCTATTAATTCAGCAAGGAGCTGGAAAACGATTCATTGTCATTGAACGAAGTTAAAGGTTTGGGTACAATACTCGATTAATTTAATTATTGAAAATCCCGTGTCATGCGGGATTTTTGTTTATTTGAGAACCTAAATGAAACACATACGTAATTTTTCCATTATTGCTCACATTGATCATGGCAAATCGACTCTGGCTGATAGGTTTATTCAGCATTGTGGTGGTCTAGCAGATCGTGAAATGGACAAACAAGTTCTCGACAGCATGGACATTGAAAGAGAACGTGGAATTACGATAAAATCTCAGGCTGTCAGCCTTGATTATAAAGCTAAAGATGGCGTTGTTTATCACTTGAACTTTATTGATACACCAGGTCATGTTGATTTTTCTTACGAAGTATCACGCTCATTGGCAGCTTGTGAAGGTGCCTTATTGGTGGTAGATGCTGCTCAAGGAGTTGAAGCTCAAAGTGTAGCTAATTGTTATACAGCGATCGAACAAGGACTAGAAGTATTACCGGTGATCAATAAAATTGATTTGCCTTCTGCAGATGTGGATAAAGTCAAGCAAGAGATTGAAGATGTAATTGGCATAGATGCCAGCGAAGCTACATTAACCAGTGCAAAAACAGGATTAGGCATTGTTGATGTACTCGAGGCCATAATAATAAATATTCCTCCGCCAACAGGAGACATTGATGCCCCTCTTCAAGCATCGATTATTGATTCATGGTTTGATAATTATTTGGGTGTTGTATCTTTGATACGTATTTTCAATGGTAAATTGACTAAAAAAGATAAAATCAGAATCATGTCACTGGATGTAGATCATGTGGCAGACAATTTAGGTGTTTTTACGCCCAAAAGAGTAGAAAAAAACGAGTTAACTTGCGGCCAAGTAGGATTTGTTTCGGCTTCAATTAAAAATGTCCATGGTGCGCCAGTTGGTGATACTATTACCTTATCAAGAAATTTAGCCAGTGAAGCCTTGCCAGGATTTATGGAATCTCAACCTCGAGTTTTTGCTGGTTTGTTCCCTACCTCTGCGGATGATTATCAAGCATTAAGAGAATCGTTGGAGAAACTAAGACTGAATGATGCTGCATTAAATTATGAACCAGAATCTTCTAAGGCCTTAGGCTTTGGTTTTAGGTGTGGTTTTTTGGGCATGTTGCACATGGAAGTCATTCAAGAGAGAATTGAGCGAGAATTCGACATAGATTTAATTACCACGGCTCCAACAGTAATCTATGAATTGGTAACAAATAAGGGCGAGGTTGTTAAGTTAGATAACCCTGCCGATTTGCCTGAAAATTATGAAGAAATTCGTGAGCCAATTATTACTGCAAACATATTGTTACCCAATGAATTTGTCGGTAATGTGATTGGTTTATGTATTGAAAAGCGTGGTATTCAGCAACATTTGCAATACATGGGTAATCAAGTTTCAATGAAATTTTTGATGCCATTAAGTGAAGTGGTTTTAGACTTCTTTGATAGGCTTAAATCGGTGTCTAGGGGTTATGCATCATTTGATTATGAATTCAGTCATTTTGAAGCAGGTGATATGATTCGGTTAGATATTTTGATCAATGGTGAACTTGTTGATGCCTTATCAGTATTGATTCATAAGGACAATGCCCGTAAAAGAGGCAAGGATTTGGCAGAAAAACTCAAAGATTTGATTCCTCGACAAATGTTTGATGTGGCAATCCAGGCGGCAATTGGTGCCCACATTATTGCCCGTACCACAGTAAAAGCCTTACGTAAAAATGTGACAGCCAAATGTTATGGTGGTGATGCTAGTCGTAAACGTAAGTTATTAGACAAACAAAAGCGTGGTAAAAAACGCATGAAACAAATTGGCAGTGTTGAAGTTCCGCAATCAGCATTTTTAGCCATACTAAAAGTTGATTAAAAGAAGACGATACTATGAATGAAATACATTTTGATTTTGAAGCCTTTCTAGCCTTAGCCAGTGGAATAACCTTTGTTTTATGGTTGTTATCCATCTATTTTAAAAAATTAAATGCTAAGCAGAATTTTGGTGTAAGGGCAACGGAAAATGTTGGCTCATTTTTTCCAGTATTGCTATTTGTATTAGTCATCAGAACCTTTGTTTTTGAACCATTTAGAATCCCTTCTTCATCAATGATGCCGACATTACTCACAGGTGATTTTATCTATGTTAATAAATTTTCATATGGACTTAAACTGCCTGTTTTACATGATACCATTATAGAAATTGGTAAACCCAAACGTGGTGATATTATTGTTTTTCGTTTTCCAGAAGATCAATCTGTTGATTATATTAAAAGGGTGGTGGGAATACCAGGAGATAAGATCAGGTATGATACCAGAAAGAAAAGTTTATATATTAACGGCAAATTGATAGAGCAAGAATTAGTTGGACCTTATGAAGGTTTAATGGATGATCCAGATAATAGAAAATTGATTAAAAAATACGAACAATTAGGCGATAAAAAGCATTTGATGTTTACTGAAAATAGTAAATACCCTCCTTTCATATATACAGAAATTGTTGTTCCAGAAGGAGAATATTTTGCCATGGGAGATAACAGAGATAACAGTTCAGATAGCAGGTTCTGGAAATTTGTTCCAGAAAGAAATTTAGTGGGCCGTGCCGTATTTATCTGGATGCATTGGCGAACCAGTGACTTTTTTGAAGGCTTAAAAAGGATAGGTACAAAATTAATTTAACAAAAATTATCAATTGCTTGTAATTGATATTTTGCATTCTCATGTTAGAATGCTATTAAACTTTAATGAGGTTAAAATGAAACATAAGAATAAACAACATGGTATGTCAATGATTGGATTGGTATTATTTATGAGTTTATTGGGTTTTTTCGTTTATGCAGGAATTCGATTAGGACCAATTTACAATGAATATTATTCAGTAGTCAAAGCCATGAATTTGGTTGCTAATAAACCAGGTTCTGCTAATAAATCCCCATCAGCTATAAAAGAAGATATGATGAAAAGTTTTTTGACAAGCTATGTAAAAAGAGTCAAGAAAAATGACATAAAAATTATTAGAAGTCGTGGTAAGCAATTGCAAGTAAAATATGAAGTGCAAGAGTCCTTTATTGGAAATCTTGATTTCTTGGTGCGATTCGAAAAAACCATACCTTTAAAGTAAGCCAACATTCGACTCAATTTGCCATATGGTTAAAGTGCTTGGTCAAAAACTAAATTTTGACAATAATGAACTGTTAACTCTGGCACTCACACACCGCAGTGCCCATAAAAAAAATAACGAGCGTTTAGAGTTTCTTGGAGACAGCATATTAGGATTTGTCATCACCAAGTGGCTTTACCAAAATTTCCCCAAGGTATCGGAAGGGAAATTATCAAGAATGCGTTCAAGTTTGGTCAAAGGCCAGACATTGGCCGCAGTAGCCCGACATTACAATTTAAGTGATGAATTGATTTTAGGAGTAGGCGAATTAAAATCAGGTGGTTTTAATCGGTCTAGCGTTTTAGCGGATGCAGTTGAGGCCATCTTTGCAGCGGTATTTATTGATAAAGGCATTGATTATACAGAAGCTTTTATATTGGCAGTGATGCAGGACTGGCTAGATAAAATAGACCCGAATATCAGTGATAAGGATGCCAAAACGCGGTTGCAAGAATATTTACAAAGACACAACCATGAAGTGCCTTTATATGTATTAATTTCAAAACAAGGCAAGGACCATTTACAAACTTTTACCATTGAATGCAAAGTCGTTGAATTAAACTTGGCTGCAGTTGCTGAAAAACGCAGTCGCAAAAAAGCTGAACAACAATCAGCACAATTAATTATTGATAAAATAAAGGGTTTTAAATAGCCCTTAGTTAATGGAAAAAACATGAATAAATGTGGTTATGTAGCCGTTATAGGTAAGCCGAATGTGGGTAAATCAACGTTGATTAATCACATTGTCGGCGAAAAAGTCAGTATTGTCACTGCAAAACCCCAAACCACAAGACATCAAATATTGGCGATTGCCACCAAAAAGGCAGGTCAAATTCTTTTTATTGACACTCCAGGTATGCACGTGGGCCATAAAAAGGCCTTAAATAAATTCATGAACAAAACAGCTGCTAATTCTGTTATGGATGTAGATTTAATATTATTTGTTGTAGAATCGATGAAATGGACTGCCGATGATGAACAAGCTTTAAAAGCACTCGCGCACTGTAATACTGATGTTATTTTGGTTATCAATAAGGCTGATTTAATCAAACAGAAAGAAAAGCTTCTGCCCTTTGCAAATCAAGTTTTTCAAAACTATAAATTTAAAGAGATTTTTTATATTTCTGCTTCTAAAGGCAAAGGAGTGGCCGATTTAGAGAAAAAAATATTTCAATACTTGCCAGAAACGGACAATTATTTTTCTGATGATCAACTCACCGATAAGTCAACACGTTATATGGTATCAGAATTAATCAGGGAACAGTTGATGCTTAGGTACCATCAAGAACTGCCATACAGTCTCACAGTTGAGGTTGAGTCTTTTCAAGACAAAGGGCACATAATTCATATCCACGCTCTCATTTGGGTTGAAAGAGAAATTCAAAAAAACATGTTAATTGGTAAGGGTGGTGAATCAATGAAGCATGTTGGGATTCAATCCAGAAAAGAAATACAAGATCTTGTGGGTAAAAAAGTTCATCTGAAATTGTGGGTCAAAGTCAAATCTGCTTGGGCAGACAGTGATAGATTACTACAACAGTTAGGCTATAAAGATGAATATTGATCTGCCAGAGACATGAGTTTGTACAAGCAAGCACATGGATATCTCATCCATCAAAGAGATTTTAGTAACAGCAGTTTAATTATTGAATTCTTTAGTCTCGAATACGGGATGATTAGTATTGTTGCCAAAGGCATAAAAACCAATAAACTTTTAAAATCACAATTACAGTATTTTAGTCCGTTAAAAATTCAATATTATGGTAAATCTCAATTAAAAACTTTAGTTTCCATTAACTTATTAGATTCTATTTCCTATGATAACATCATAGAAAAAACAGCCGGCTTATACCTCAATGAACTTTTGCATTACAGTTTAGCAGAATTTGATCAAACAGAAAAATTGTACTGTTCCTATCAAAAAGCGTTATCACAATTAGGCAAAGGAAAATTAACGCCTATTCTTCGTGAGTTTGAACAGGAATTATTAAAATACAATGGTTTTGAATTAAATTCAAATCCATCAATCTCGGATGATTGTTGGATTTGGATTGATGAACAAATGGGCATAACTGAAGCATCCAAAGACTCAGATAAATTGTGTACACATTCTGATTTAATAAATTTCCTATCGCATCAATCATTAGACCGAAATGAACAAAAGCGAATCAATAGGTTTATGATTCAGGCCGTTGATATGAGTTTAAATTATAAGCGACTCTATTCTAGGGAGATGCTCAAAACTTTAACATCAGTAAGAAATGTATAAATATTTTCATAATTATTCCTTATAACTAATAAAGCTACACAATTATAGGTAATAATTAGCTATAATATATTAAGTTCTTATTACAAAACTAATTGAAATTATTTAAAAACCACAGAACACCTCACTCTAAAATGCTACTGGTTTTATCATTTGGCACAGCTGTAGGGATACTGCCGTTTTCAATATACAGAGCATTGCAACAAGATTGGTATGTTGCCATACTAGATTTAATTGTGGTTATTGGTATGTCTTTTATTTTTATTTATGTCTATAAGACGAATAAAGTAAAAAATGCCAGTTTAGTATTGATATTGTTAGCCTTAATGGCCAATGTTATTTCATTTTACATGAAAGGAATAAGCCAAGTAGGATGGATTTACCCTGCCATGTTAGCGGCCTACTATATTATGAGCCCTAAAAAAGGGTTGTTTGTGAATTTCATCATGTTATCATTTTATATTCCAAAATTAATACAATCTCAAGAAGTAATTAATCTATCAACTATTTTAGTGACCATTGTTATTACTAATATGATTGCCTATGTGTTTGCATCGGGATTGCGAAAACAAGAATTGATGTTAACTAAATTGGCATCAGAAGATTACCTCACTGGAACTGGTAACAGAAGGGCATTAAGCACGAAACTAGAATCACTGCATAGATCATTAAGAAATCACGATAAAACTGCAACAATAGTTTTGTTAGATTTAGATCATTTTAAAAAAGTTAACGATAAACATGGTCACATAAAGGGGGATGAAGTTTTAATTCGCATAGCAGAGATATTAAAGTGCTTTTATCAAAACGAAGAAATGATTTTCAGATACGGCGGCGAAGAATTTTTAATATTGTGCCCAAATGTCAATATTGACATGGCTTTTAATTTGGGCGAACAACTTAGAGAAATGATAAAACAGAACATTATCATTGATGGACACGAGCAAACAATATCATTGGGTGTGGCTGAATATGTTAAGGAAGAAAGCAACGATGATTGGATTCATCGAGTTGATTTGGCACTATATCAAGCAAAAAATCAAGGCCGAGATAGAATCATAAAAGCTTAATATAAGCACTTAAGTACAACCAGCGCATCACTACACAGATAAATATTCAAGAAGTTGAATAGAAACAATGGCATAACTGGTTTAATTGCCAGTTTAAATTATAATACTCAAATGTAATTTAATCAAAAACCAAATGACAGCAGAATACAATCCACAAAAATTAGAAAATGCCATACAAAAAATATGGAGCGACGAAAAAACCTTTGAAGTAAAAAAAGACCCTAACAAGGAAAAATTTTATTGCCTGAGTATGTTTGCATATCCCAGTGGCAATTTACACATGGGGCATGTTAGAAATTATACCATTGGTGATGTTATATCTCGATACCAGCGTATGCTTGGAAAAAATGTAATGCAACCAATGGGCTATGATGCTTTTGGTTTACCAGCAGAAAATGCTGCGATAAAAAACAAAACCGCGCCAGCAAAATGGACCTATTCAAATATGGAATACATGACGAATCAATTTAAGCAATTAGGTTTGGCTTATGATTGGTCAAGAGAGTTGGCAACATGTGATCCCAAATATTATAAATGGGAACAATATATCTTTACCCAATTGTTAGAAAAGGGATTGGTGTATCGAAAAGATGCCACTGTTAATTGGGATCCTGTGGATCAAACTGTGTTGGCCAATGAACAAGTCATTGATGGACGAGGTTGGCGTAGTGGCGCTTTAGTGGAAAAGAAAACCATACCTCAATGGTCAATGAAGATCACTGCCTATGCAGAAGAGTTGTTGTCAGATATTGATAACTTAACTGGTTGGCCAGAATCGGTTAAAACCATGCAACGCAATTGGATTGGAAAATCTAAAGGCATTGAACTAGATTTTGAAGTAGAAGGTTATAACGATAAATTATCGGTATATACCACACGTCCAGATACCTTATATGGAGTCAGTTATTTGGCTGTTGCGCCAGAGCACCCATTGGCTTTAAAGGCAGTGAGCAACAATGCAGATTTACAAGGTTTTTTAGATGATTGTAAAAGAGAACAAAGCAACGAAGCAGCCATGGCTACTATGGAAAAGAAAGGGCAATTTAGTGGTTTTTATGCACTCCACCCTCTGACAGGTGAACAGGTTCCAGTATGGATCGCAAACTTTGTTTTATTCAGTTATGGAACAGGAGCGGTAATGGCGGTACCTGGACATGACTTAAGAGATTATGAGTTCGCTTTGAAATATAATCTTGACATCAAACAAGTGATAGAAGCCAGTGATGGTGCAGAAATAGATTTAAAAAAAGCTGCCTATATTGAAAAAGGCCAATTAATCAATTCAGCAGAGTTTAATGGTATGGATTTTGATAAATCATTCAAAGCCATATTAAACACTTTAGAGAAAAAAGGAATTGGTAGACAACAAATCAATTATCGATTGCGTGATTGGGGTGTTTCAAGACAACGCTACTGGGGTTGTCCTATTCCAATTATTTATTGTGATGATTGTGGAACAGTGCCTGTGCCGGAAAAGGATCTACCAGTGATATTGCCTGAAGATGTCTCTTTTGATTCTGATGGTGGTTCCCCAATCAAGAAAATGCCTGATTTTTATAATGTCTCTTGTCCAACATGTGGCAAAGATGCCAAGCGTGAAACAGATACTTTTGATACATTCATGGATTCATCGTGGTATTTTGCGCGATTTACAAATCCAAATAACGAAGACAATATTTTAGATGAATCAGCCAACTATTGGTTGCCAGTTGATCAATATGTAGGAGGAATTGAGCACGCAATCCTACATTTATTGTATGCCCGTTTTTACCATAAGTTATTGCGCGATTTGGGTTATGTCACTTCAGATGAACCATTTACAAATTTATTAACACAGGGCATGGTACTGAAAGATGGTGTAAAAATGTCTAAAAACAAAGGCAACACAGTAGACCCAAGATCATTGATAGATGAGTACGGTGCGGATACTGTTAGGTTGTTTTCAATGTTTGCTGCACCTCCAGAACATTCTCTAGAATGGTCAGATGAAGGCGTTGAAGGGTCTTTTAGGTACTTGAAACGCATCTGGCAAAACATAGTTGATTTCATAGAAAACAAAGGTGAATTGGTTGCTATAGTTCAAGAAGACTTAACTTCTGAACAAAAAGCCACTCGTTTAAAAATACATGAAACCATAAAAAAAGTGACAGATGATTTTGGCGTAAGAAAAATCTTTAATACAGCCATTGCAGCCTGTATGGAATTAACCAATACATTGGTTAAATTTAACGATGACAGTGCAAATGGTAAAGCGGTCTCTCAAGAAGGATGGCAAGCAATCGTTAAAATGCTTTCACCTATTGTGCCTCATATCACACAAGAATTGTGGCACATGTTAGGCAATAAAGATTTAATCGTTGATGTTCAATGGCCAACATTTGATGCGAAAGCAATGGTCAGAGACGAAATACAATTAATGATACAAGTAAACGGCAAGTTAAGGGCAAAGATAAATGTGTCTGCAAATGCCAGTAAAGATGAAATTGAAGCCTTGGCATTAGCTGATGATAATGTTAAGAAATTTAGTGAAGGCAAACAAGTCAGAAAAGTGATTGTCGTACCTGGCCGTTTGGTTAATATAGTGGTGGCATAATGAAAAAAATTCTAATTATTACAATATTAGTGATGTTGACTTCTTGTGGATATCATCTGCGTAACAGCAACTCGCTTGCTGAAAATTATCCTTTAATTAAGTTAAACATTAAATCACAATCTTTATTGAAGCGACCATTGATTAATGTGCTGCTATCATCCAATGTAAAATTAACAGATGAAATGTCAGATAAATCAAGTGAATTAATCATTCACAGTGATACTCTTAAAAAAGTGATTCAATCTATTGGTGCCAATAATCAAGTGCAAGAGTACCGATTGGAATACGACGTTGAATACAGCCTCGCCGATGAAAAAAAACAAATTGTACATATTGAGAAAGATTATTCATTTGATGTTCAACAAATTGGCGGTGGCCAAAGCGAAGAGATAACCCTGCGAAAGCAAATGGCAGAAGACATGGCCTGGGCTATCATACGACGGATAAATAATACTAAGAGTTTTAAGAACAAGTGA
Source organism: uncultured Alcanivoracaceae bacterium (assembly GCA_913061105.1). Lineage (GTDB taxonomy): Bacteria > Pseudomonadota > Gammaproteobacteria > Xanthomonadales > Marinicellaceae > NORP309. The sequence continues at coordinate 21,120 of CAJXVJ010000013.1, forward strand.
AGATTTACCAAAACCAATTAGAGACACAATTGGCTCAAGGGCTATCCAGTTGTTATTTGATTGTTGGTGATGAACCCCTGGGTGTTAAAGAAGCTTGTGATAGCATTCGCAACAAAGCCAAATCTGAAGGATTCAGTGAAAGAGAAGTCCTTCATGTGGACAATAAATTCAAATGGGAGTCCTTATTTGCTTCAATGGGAACCATGTCATTGTTTGCTGAAAAGAAAATAATGGAGCTGCATATCCCTACCGGTAAACCAGGAGCTGCTGGTTCAAAAGCCATCACACAATTTGTGGAAAGTATTCCAACTGATATCTGTTTGTTAATTCAATGCGAACAATGGACAGTTGCCAATGAAAAAACAAAATGGGCCAAAACCATTATTAATCAAGGCACATATCTACGTGTTTATCTACCCAAAGGACAAGAGTTTTCTCAGTGGTTAAAAAACAGGTGTAGAATGATTGGGTTAAATGTTGAAAACGATACAGTAACCTTGTTGAGTCAACGCTTAGAAGGCAATTTATTGGCAGCATCTCAAGAACTAGAAAAACTCAAGATGCGTTTTTCAAATCAAGTTATCACAGCCAGAGATGTGGCTGGATTGGTGGCTGATAATGCGCGTTTCGATGTTTTTCGATTAACAGATGCGATGCTTGAAAATAATTTGCATCGTGTTTTAAGAATGACAAGAGCACTCAAACAAAACAACACAGCTATAGTGGTGATACATTGGGCACTCGAACGACAGGTTAGGACTTTGTTGTTTTTTGCTTCGATTAAATCCAAAGGTCAGAGAGTTGGGCCTGCCGATTACCGTTCGCAAGGCATTTGGCAAAGTCAGCAAGCCTTGATACAATCGGCATTAAATAGATTAAATGCAGAAAGATTAAAACAATTGTTAGTGGGAATGGCCAGTTTGGACCGTATTATTAAAGGTCAAGCACAAGGCGATGCATGGTTATCATTAGAGCAATGGATGGTAGATTTTTGTACATAAACTCTCGTACGCAAGTCACTATCGAGATTTAGGATTATACAAACATGAAAAGAGCAATAATATTAGTGATGGATTCATTGGGCATCGGTGCCAGCGATGATGCACATTTATATGGCGATGAAACCGCCAATACTTTAGGGAATATTGCGAAAGAATGTTTACTTGGTAAAGCAGATAACCATCAACGTTCTGGTGTTTTAAAAATACCAAATTTAACCCGTTTAGGTTTGGCACATGCACTGCAAGCCAGTTGTGGTAATGATATGCCAGGTTTAGATAAAGACATCGAACCAATGGCCACTTACGGCTATGCAATAGAACAGAGCAAAGACAAAGATACGCCAAGCGGTCATTGGGAAATGGCAGGTGTTCCAGTTCCATTTGCTTGGGGAACATTCCCTAAGACTCAACCTTGTTTTCCAGATGCTTTGATTAAAGATTTTATTCAACTCACAGGTATTCCCGGTATATTAGGTAATTGCCACAGCAGTGGTACTGAAATCATTAAACAATTGGGTGAAGAACACATTAAGACAGGCAAGCCTATTTGTTATACTTCAGCAGATTCAGTTTTTCAAATAGCAGCCCATGAAGACCATTTCGGTTTAGATGAATTGTACCGCATTTGTAAAATTGCCAAAGGGTTGGTTGATGAGCTTAATGTCACGCGTGTGATTGCTAGGCCATTTATTGGCGAAAATCCAGATGATTTTATGCGCACGGCAAATAGAAAAGATTTAACCACTCCACCAATCGAACCGACTTTATTAGATCAATTGTCGGCACAAGGCGGCAAGGTTGTTTCTGTTGGAAAAATAGCTGATATATTTTCTAGTCGAGGCATTACAAAAAAAGTCAAAGGCAAAGACAACATGGAATTGTTTGATGTCATGTTAAATGAAGTTAATCTAGCGGAAGATAAAACACTGATCTTTGTCAATTTTGTCGATTTCGATAGCCATTTTGGTCACCGCAGAAATGTAGCTGGCTATGCCAATGCATTAGAAGAATTTGACAAGAGATTACCTGAATTGGAAGCCATTATGAATTCAGATGACATAGCATTAATTACAGCTGATCATGGATGTGATCCCACTTTTCCTGGTTCTGATCATACCCGTGAACATGTACCTGTGGTCTTTTTTGGAAAAGGCGTTAAAACCCAAAATATAGGAGCACGTGAATCATTCGCAGACATGGGACAAACCATTGCCAGTTATTTCGAAATCAATGATTTAAAGCATGGGAAACCAATTAAACTATTTAAATAATTGCTATTCTTCTCTCAATAACTCATTAATTGAAGTCTTGGCCCTTGTTTGCTCATCAACGGTTTTAACAATCACTGCACAACTTAACGAGTGTGAACCATCTTTAGCAGGCAAGTTTCCTGGGACTACAACTGATCCTGGTGGCACATATCCGTATGTGATTTCTTTGGTTTCTCTGTTATAGATTTTAGTCGATTGAGAAATAAATACTCCCATGGATAAAACACTGCCTTTACCAATTCTAACGCCTTCGACCACTTCTGATCGGGCACCAATAAAGCAATTGTCTTCGATGATTGTCGGTGCAGCTTGCAAAGGCTCTAGAACGCCACCAATGCCAACGCCCCCAGATAGATGCACATTTTTACCAATTTGAGCACAGCTACCAACTGTTACCCAGGTATCGACCATGGTTCCTTCATCAACAAATGCACCAATATTGACATAACTGGGCATGACCACCACATTTTTACCAAGGTATGCGCCAATTCTTACCGTCGCAGGTGGAACAATGCGCACACCTAAATCTTTGAACTCTTCTTCTGTGGTGTTTTCAAAACGACAGGGGACTTTATCAAAGTAATTGTGTGTTGTACCTGGTGTAACTTTATTGTCATGGGTGCTAAAATACAGTAACACAGCTTTCTTCAACCAATCATTAACCTGCCATTGGCCATTTTCCAAAGGTTCTGCAACACGGTATTCACCAGTTTCTAGTCCCGAAATGGTTTTACTAATAAACCCTTGGTATTTTTGAATAAGATCTTGTTTTGATAATGTGGTTTTTTCTTGCCATGCTTGTTCTATGATGTGTTGTAGATTTAAGTTCATAATATTTCCAATAAATTGTGTTGTAACTGTTTTAATTGATTTGTGTTCAAGGCTTGCTTGTTTATGCTTATCCAATAAGTAAATTCTGCACGTGCACCGACTGTAACGATTTTTGCAGCGTTGGTGGAAATATCTAACGACAATAAAGTTTTGGCTATTATCGGCAATAATCCGTGGCGGTCACGACATATGATTTCAATCATGCTTTCATTCTTATGATTTGAATGTAATAGTTTAATCTCAGGTTTAATTTTAAATACTTTTTCACGTGTCGGAGTATATTTGTCTAACACAATGTCATAAAAGATTTGCTCTTGCATGGCATTAATTAATTCATTAATCATGGTGTCATTTTGCTCAATATCGTCAGAAAGGCAATAAATGGTGTTTAACGCCATGTTGTTTTTTGTTATGTTGATATTGGCATTGACTACCGTGTAATTGTATTTTTCAAGGATGGATAAAATGCTGTATAACAATCCTTTGAAGTCATGACTATAAAATAAAAACTCAATGCTATTCTCATCATTTGATAAGACTGCAACATGCGGCACAATGGCTTGATTAACAGTTTGGTGAATGGTCAGCAAATCTTCATGATTGTATCGGCTATAAAAATCATCTGGTATGTCATTGAACTGTTGAGTAATTGACTTTTGGCTGATGCCTAGATTTAACAGCTTTTTCATTAACTTCTGTTGAATGCTAGCCAGTGAGTTTTCTTTCTTGTTGTTGGTTAAGTGTTGCTTTGTTTTGAAGTAGAGTTCGGACAGCAGGCTTTGTTTAAATGAATTCCATAATTTTGGGTCTGTTGCTGCAATATCAGCAATGGTCAATAAATACAGCGAGCGCAGTTTTAACATGGAGTCTACTGATTGAGTAAATTTCTTAATGACTTCTTTATCGCTTAAATCACGTTTTTGTGCTGTTTCGCTCATGATTAAATGGTCTTTAACCAACCACACAATCAACTTGGTATCTTCTGTGTTTATATTATGTTGTTGGCAGAACTCAGCTGCATCAATCGCACCTAAGTCAGCATGTCTGCCTTCTCTGCCTTTGGCTATGTCATGAAACAATGCGGCAATATAGACCAAATAGGGGTTGGGAATTTTATTAAATATTTTAGCTGCATTTATTATGTCTGTTTTATCATGGCGCAATAAACATAAATTTCGAACCGCAAATAAACTGTGCTGATCAACCGTATAAATATGAAATAAGTCAAATTGCATACGGCCCACTATCTTTCCAAATACAGGCAGGTATCTTGCCAATATACCCAGCCGATTGATTTGATTAAGCACTGATGCAACTTTGTGTTTCTGTTTAAGAATTGTAATGAATTGTTTATTGACATCAGGATTATTGCTAAAGTCAGCATCGATACAGTCAATGTTATGGCGCATGGCTCTGACGGTATCAGCTCGAACACCTTGTATGTTGGCATTTTTTTGAATTAATAAAAACAATTCAAACCATACAGTTGGTAGGGTTTGAAAAAGATTTTCATCTTTTATTTCCAAAAAATCATTAACAATGTGAAAACGATCATTTAATTCAAGCACGGATTCTTTTTGATTCTTTTTCAATATGTTTTCATCAAACAATTGGAGCAGGCGTGTATTTAAACGTTCTAATCGCATGGTATTGCGGTAAAAAATTTGCATAAACTGTTCTACGGCAGGGTTTTTCTTGCCTTCATCATGAAAACCAAAAAACTTGGCCAGTTTTAATTGGTATTCAAATAAAACACGGTCCTCTTTTCGACCTGCAATAATATGCAGTGCAAACCTTACTTTCCATAAGAAATTTTGGCCTCTTTTTAGACGAATGTATTCGTGTTCGGTCAAAAAACCAATGTCAACCAATTGGTGTAAAGATTGGGTTTGAAAAAACCGTTGGGCTACCCAAGATACCATTTGTATATCGCGCAAGCCACCTGGGCCTTCTTTTAAATTGGGCTCAACATTATAATTGGTATCACTGAATTTTTTATGACGTAATTTTTGTTCTTTCCATTTAGCAATAAAAAAATCTTTGCCTTTCCAAATTTTCTTTGCAGAAACAAGTTTCTGCATTTTCAAAAATGTTTTACGGCTTCCAAGAACGAATCGCGCTTCCATTAAATTTGTTGCTACCGTGACATCGTTACGGGCCTGTTCGAAGCATTCGTTTTTGGTTCTAACACTTGATCCCAAATCTAATCCTGTGTCCCAAAGAGATTGAATAAAAGTGCTTATATTTTCGTCATGTTTTTTAGTGTCTTTGGATTTCAATACCAATAAATCAACATCGGAAAAAGGATGTAAATCTCCGCGACCAAAACCACCCACAGCTACCAGTGTTAGTTTTTTTGATTTTATGAATTTTTGCCACAACTGAATAATGATTTGTTCCACAAACCATGCACGAATTCTGACCATATCAATCACGTCAGATTGTTGGTTAAATTCTAGAGCGATTTTAGTTTCGGCTTTTTTTAATAATTCTTTATAAAAGCCTATTGACTGGGGTTGCGGGTTTTGCAGCTCCAGCACATCCAAATAATTTTCAGCATTGAGTGGAGGAGCAAGGAGCATCAGTAATCAAATTTATACTTGTCCGAAACTGTAAAGACTTCTACGCCAGTTTTGGTAACAACCATGGTATGTTCCCATTGTGCTGATAGGCTTTTGTCTTTGGTAACAGCAGTCCAACCGTCTTTTAAAATTTTAACCCCAGGCTTACCTATATTGATCATGGGTTCGATGGTAAATGTCATGCCTTCTTTTAATTTAACTCCGGTACCTTTTCTTCCGTAGTGTAAAACCTGTGGCGCTTCATGAAAAACTTGACCTATGCCATGACCACAAAACTCTCTAACAACACTAAAATTATGGCTGTTAGCATGTTTAGCTATGGCGAAACCAATGTCACCCAAATAAACACCCGGTGCCACCATTCTAATGCCAATTTCCATACATTCTTTGGTCACATCAATAAGTTTTTGCGTTCTTCCTGGTATTTTACCCACTGTAAACATTCTAGATGTATCACCATGCCAACCATCTTTGATGACGGTAATATCAATGTTAATGGCATCGCCATTCTTTAGCTTTTTATCTGATGGGATTCCATGACAGATAACATTGTTGATGGATGTACAAATTGATTTTGGAAATCCATTTGGGTACATCTCTGTTGCACTGCCATAATTCAGCGGTGCTGGGATTGTTTTTTGAACATTAACAATGTAATCATGACAAATTCTATTCAACTCATTGGTGCTAACACCAACAACAACATGTTCTTCAATCATGTCTAATACTTCCGCGGCAAGGCGACCCGCAACGCGCATTTTTTTGATGTCTGCTTCTGATTTAATTGATATTTGCACTGTGATTCTAAATAGAAATTGTTAAAGCACTTATTGTAATGGGTATTTGTTTCTAAATCCTATATTTTTCATTAAAATAGCGCAAACTATAATCAAATAAACCCATGATTGCATTGCCAGCCTTACTTAAGTTGTTGAATGAAAACTACTTGAATCAATTTAATACAATATTGATTGGTGGTTTTAGTGAACCATTTTACAAGGCACACAAGGGCAATATTAGTGCTGAAATCCAGTTTGCTCATGACTATATTCGCAGTGCATTACATGAGTTATCTCATTGGTGTGTGGCTGGAAATGAGCGCAGAAAAGTAGATGATTATGGTTATTGGTATGCAGAAGATGGCCGAAACCAGCAACAACAAGATGAGTTTTTTAAAGTGGAAATTAAACCGCAATCGATTGAATGGGCTTTATCTATTGTGTGTGGCATAAAATTTGAAGCAAGCGTTGATAACCTAAATGCAAATGTTGATGGTGTGGATAAATTTGAACAGAAACTCAAAAGTGAATTAAAATTATATACACAAAATGGATTTAGCAAAAGGGTGACCGAGATCATACAAGTCATATCAAAATATCAAAAGATTAATAACTACATGACATTAATTAAGGGCCAGTTATTGAAATAACGGTCTAAGTATTTATCTATAAATGGTCTTTTGGCTCCAATTTTTGAATGTTTTGCCAATTTGTTGTTCAGTCCAAATAATTTGGCGCGGGTTTTAAATAGTGAATAAACCCAACAATTTGCAATTAAAGTGCTTGTCTGGTTGTTGATTATTGTCAAATAAAGTATAATCCCGCGGCTTTCAAAATTAGTGAAAGTAAAAAATCCTGTATCATACTAAATGAATTAACTGGGTGCTGGCTAACTGATATTATTAGAAGGCTGGTTGTTGTTCAAGTATGGTGCTTTGTTTATAACCCTCGAGTCATAACAATAAAATGGCTCTTACAAAGGAAAATTATAATGGCTAAAGCTAGCATAAAGCAGCTTCTGGAAGCTGGTGTTCATTTTGGACACAATACCAGATATTGGAACCCAAAGATGGATCAATACATTTTTGGCGCTAAAAACAAAATTCATATCATAGATTTAAATAAGACAGAAAAACTAATGAATGATGCTCTTAACTA
>CAJXVJ010000014.1 GCA_913061105.1 uncultured Alcanivoracaceae bacterium
ACACAGAGTAGATCGTCGGCAGCGTCAGATGTGTATAAGAGACAGGACCTATACTTCATAGATGTTTTGTCCATACAATGTGGGGATAAAGGCAATAACTGTAAAATAATATCAGAAGAAAACAATCAATTTTTGTATTTCGACCATGATCATTTTACTTTACAAGGCGCCAAAGAGTTTGGTTTTAAACTTAAGTTAAACTATCCAAATCTTTTTGAATAAATGTAATTAAGAGCATTATTAATAATTGCTTGCTATCACAATTAATATGATGTATTTTGATATTATCAAAAATCATTAGTTGTAGGGGAAAACTAGTGCCAAAAAAGTATAGATCAGGTGGTACATTGTGAAGTTTTTTAATGAACTAAAACGCCGCAATGTTATTAGAGTGGCAACAGCTTATTTGGTTGTGGGCTGGTTATTGATTCAGGTTTTAGGCATAGCAACCGATTCTTTTCAAGCGCCAGATTGGGTGATGAAGTTGGCAATCACCTTGGTTGTGATTGGCTTTTTTATTGCCTTGATTATCTCATGGGCCTACGAACTGACCCCTGATGGCATTAAAAAAGAGTCTGAAATCGATCGTTCAAGATCTACCACTCATCACACCGCAAAAAAACTTGACATCATCACCATTTTTGCTTTGTTGGCAGTGGGTTCATTGATCCTTTGGCAGCAGTTCAACCCTAATGAAATAGTTTCTCCAGTCATTCCTGCTAAGGCAGGGATCTCCTCAAACGAGCTCGAAACTGTTCAAAACAATACCATAGCAGTTTTACCATTTGCCGATCTATCCCAAACAGGTGATCAAGAATATTTTTCAGATGGCATTGCTGAAGAAATACTCAATGTTTTGGTGCGTGTCGATGCTTTACAAGTCACATCAAGAACTTCTGCCTTTCAATTCAAAGGCAGTAAAAAAGGCATACCTGAGATAGCCAAACAATTAAAAGTACACCATGTATTGGAAGGCTCGGTTAGAAAATCAGGTAATACCTTAAGAATCACGGCACAGCTAATTGATGCCAAAAATGACAAGCACATGTGGTCAGAAGCCTATGACCGGCCGCTTACAGCTGAGAACATTTTTGCCATTCAAGATGAAATTTCCAATGCCATTGTCCAAGCATTAAGCGAGAAACTGGGGTTGAATAGCGTCGATAAGGTAAGTGTTCGCGCCACCACTACAAACTTTTCAGCTTATGAGTTGTATCTAAAAGCCAAACCATTGTTTCTTGCAAGAAGCGACTTGGATGAGGCAGATAACTATCTTATTCAAGCGCTTGAATTAGATCCTAAGTTTGCCAAGGCCTGGGAAATGCGCGCGGCACTTCAATCACTGATGGCTGAATATGGCTATAGTGATATGCCGATTAATGAAGTGGAATCATTGACTGAAAAATTTGTACTTAAAGCGATTGAAATTGAACCCAAAAGTGCTTTAGCAAAAGCCGTTTTGGCCAAACAAAGAATGAATTCCAATGAAATACAGCGAACTCAATATAATGTGGCAGAAACCTTTAAACTATATGATGAAGCCATTCAAATAGATCCAAACACAGCATCAATTTATAACTGGCGTGGTTTGTATTATATGATTGTTGGAGAGCATGAAAAAGCAGCCAAAGATTATCAAACTTGTCTAGATTTGGAGCCGCATTATGAACCCTGTTTTGGCAATTTGGTGCAAGCAACAGAAATCACAGGTGACGCTGAGCGCACTATTGCCCTACTGAATGAAGGGTTAAATGAAGACAAAATATTTTTGGATACAGGTGATTTGAATTGGTTAGCTAGAAATAGACAAAATGTAGCATTTAAATTTTTGGCCAATCGAAAAGGGGTGCTAGATGGCTGGCGACGTGTTGATGAGATTTATCAAGCTTATTTGCATCCTGATCAAGACCATAGCTTATTAATAAAAGATATCTTAACATTTGCTCACAACAATTCATCCCTCTCGGAATTTAAATTAGGAAATGTTATTATTCCATTAGGCGCCCATAATAATACACCAGATGGATTTCTTGTATGGAGTGGTGGGTACAAAAAATACAGGCAATCTCATAATTTTAAAAGTTACATTATCAAGTCAGGAATTCATGAATATTGGCTTGAAGTGGGTTTTCCACCACAATGTAGACCAATGGATGGAAATGATTTTGAGTGTGATTAGACATGTTTAACTTTGCAGCAGTGGCTATTGGTTTAGGGTTTTTGCCTTTTTCTGTATTGATTATTGGTATGTTAATAGTAATGACTGTTATTTTTCGACAATATAAATCTTTAAAACACCATGATTAATATAAAGCAAATAAAGCTCAAGGTTTGTTAAAGACAATTAATTTAGGACTTGTGATAGTAGAGTTCTTCTTAAACCGTATTGATAGTTATGGTGCTATAAATTTTAATTACCATTAATAAGGGCATATATTAATGTTTATACCTTTTTTATGTGATTTTAAAAATTATAGAAAATTATGATCATGTGGTAAAGTTTAAACAAATGAATTCAAATAAATACAATTGGAAAATCATAGAAAAAATCTATGAACAGGCACTAGCGTTAAAACCTGAAGATAGAAATCAATATGTAAAAAAGCAAGCTGACGGTAATACCAACATTTACAACCAAGTTGTAAACATGTTAAAAATTGAAGATAACGACGAGTTTATGTCTGGCATTCCGAATGAAATAACAACTGAAGCACTGAACAAGCAATTTGATATGAGCCGGATTGGTCATTTTGAAATCATCACAAAAATTGCATCTGGTGGCATGGGCGTTGTTTATAAGGCTCAGTCAAAACTCAGTGATGTTAAGACCACTGTTGCACTGAAAACTATCCGTGTAGAATTAAAAAACGATGATTTAGAATCTCGATTTCTTAATGAAAAAACCATACTTTCCAAGCTAAAACACAAAAATATCGCCTCATTGATAGATGCGGGAGTCTCTAATGATGGTGTTCCTTATATTGCTACCGAATGGGTTGATGGCGATAATATCATGGCCTACTGTGATAAAAATAAATTGGGTTTGAAGTCTCGATTAGAATTATTCCTACAATTATGTAGTGCGGTTAGTCATGCACATAATCAATTTATTATTCACAGGGATATCAAACCCGCAAACATTTTGATAGATAACAATGACCAAGTTAAGTTGTTGGATTTTGGCATTGCAAAATTGGTTGAAGATGATAATTTAAACAATACCCAAACTCAAATTTTTACTCCAGAATATGCAGCACCCGAACAAATTAATGGCAAACCGTGTGGAGTTGTGACAGATGTTTATGCCATGGGTGTTTTATTGTTTGAAATGCTAACAGCAGAAAAAAGATTCAATTTAGATAACCTGTCATTGCCTGAGCGCATACAAACAATATGTAAACCAACAGTTATTAATGCCAGTACCGCCATTAAAAAAAGCCAGCATCCCATTAGATCCAACAAGCTAAAAGGTGCACTGAATATAATCATTAATAAAGCCATGCACGTGGATGAAAACAGACGCTATGAAACAATTGCAATATTGCAATCGGACATCAGTCGGTATCTCAGTGATTTGCCAATTACAGCGATTAAGGACAGCTGGTTTTACCGGGTTAAAATGTTTTTAAAACGCAACATGATTGCAAGTATTTTAACCTCACTATTGTTTGTTTCTTTAACCGTTGGGTTAATATATTCCATACACCAAACCCAGTTAGTCAGGCAAGAAGCTTTAAAAAGCCAACAATTGTATGAGTTTTATAAAGGGTCATACAACTCTGCTGCCCCTGTTGAAGGCGGTGATACCACAATTTCTGCACGTGAAATGTTTATCAATGGCGCACAAAATTTTGATTTAAACAAAATCAGTGACTTGTATGTCAGGGCACAAATTGCCAGTGATATTGCCAGAGTGTTAAGTGAATTTGAGGCCTATGATTTAGAGAAAGAATTTTTAACCCATGCTTTAGATTTTTACACAGAAAACATGAGCCATTATCCAACAGAATTTTTGCACACCTCGATTATTAGGTCAGTGGTAGAACAAAACTCAGGCAATTCTGAACAAGCCATATTGATATTGAGCCAAGCATATAAGAAGTCTTTGGCATTTGATGTCTTAATTCAAAAACGAACAGAAGCCTTAATAAACCTCGGACTATTCAATAAAACCCTCTATAAAACCGATTTAGCATTGGATTATTATAACCAAGCTGAGGTTTTAGCTCTTCAGGTGAAGGATTATGCGAGTATTGCTAAGGTTAATTATTATAAATACAGTCTATTGGTAGAGACTGAAGACAATGATGTGCTTGAAAAAATGTTACAAACAGCACAAATTAATTTCGAAAAAGCTTATCAATCCAACAATCACCCTGATTTGTTGTCGGTAAAAAATTCAAAAGCAATGTGGTACACCACGCTTGGAGAATATGAAAAAGCCAATGAAACATTTATAAATTTGGATGAATCATACCGAGCATTTTATGGCGTTTTGAGTTACCCGCAAAATATTAACCATGCAAATGTCCATTACTATCTTGGCAATTTTGAACATGCGATTAAACTCACCACATCGGCACTTGATCGCATGGACGAATTAAAAATAAAACCCGGCTTTAAACACATGGCGGCAAAAATCATTCAAGCAAGGGCATTAACTGAATTAAAAGATTACCAATCCGCAGAATATTTATTTCAACAAGCTTATGAATATTTTAATGAAATTTTACCCAGTACACACATAGCCATGTTGACATTAAATACTTACAGAATGGACCATTATTTAAAGTCTGGTGATTTTTCAAAAGCCTTGGAACTTTCTCAAGAAATGGACAGCCTGGCAGAAAGTCAGTTAATTGAAACGGCAAGCACAAAAACCAGGTATGTGAATATCATGTTGACCTTGGCCAATTTAAATTCAGCAGTAAATCAGCACCCAAAAGCTTTAAATTATTATTTAAAAGCGAATGAAGTGATGCAATCCAACACAAAAAAGCAGGGCTGGATATATTGGGTTATTCAAGCAGGAATAGAAAAATCACATTATAAATTAAAAAATGGTTATAATGATAAACAGTTTAAATTGGCCACTAAAAACTTGTATGCAATTTTGCATCAAGACAATTGGTACACACAATTTTTTGACTTGGATTTATGAATCAAAACAACGCAGAGATAACACATTTACTCAACAAATCAAACATAGACCAAAATACTTGGGATGATATATTGCCTTTGGTATATAAACAGTTAAAAGCCATGGCGCACAATATTAAATCTAATCACAGGAAGGATGATTTTTTAAACACTACTTCATTGGTTCATGAAGCCTTTATCAAAATTCAAAAAAACTCAAAACTTAACTTATCAGGAACAAAACACTTTTATCATGTCGCAGCATTGGCCATGAGGCAAATCATAACCGATACCGCACGTGCAAAGCTCACTGCAAAACGCAAAGCCATTGAGCACAGCTTAGATGGCGATGATGTCATTGAATTAAGTGACAAGAAAAGCAACTCAATTACAGAAATTCTAGAAATAGATAAAGCATTAGACGCCTTAAAAGAAGTCAGCCCAAGATTGGCAGATATTGTTACCTACCATTTTTTTGCTGGCTATAGTTTTGTTGAAGTGGCAAATCTAATGGACATATCAGAAAGTACCGTTATTCGTGATTGGAAAAAAGCCAGGGCTTGGCTTTTTTCATCTTTACAATAAGCACAAATCTCTTTGTACTTATTCAATTTGCCAAATTCTGATAGATACCTGATGTGGCAAATGTGATAAAATAAATTTTCATATAAAAATGAGACTACAACATGTATAAAAACAACCTATCTTTAAAATTAATTCTAATCGTTATGGTGACTTTATTGATTAATGTCTCATATGCTGAAGTTAAATACGATGATCAAGAAAAACTACATGATATAGTCTCTCAAGTATCAGCTAAAAATATTGAGAAAGATATTACAACCCTTGTCAATTTTGGGACAAGACATACTTTGTCTGATACAAAATCTGAAACCAGAGGAATAGGTGCCGCCAGACGTTGGATTAAATCCGAGTTTGAAACAATTTCGAAACAATGTGGTGATTGCCTTGAGGTTTATTTTCAATCTAAAACCATCAGTGGTGAAAAACGCATTCCTAATCCGACTGAAGTAGTCAGCGTCATTGCTGTTTTAAAAGGCAAAACTGATCCCGGTCGATATGTGATCATGTCGGGTGATATAGATTCTAGGGTTTCTGATCCAATGAATGCGACAGATGACTCTCCAGGAGCAAACGATAATGCATCAGGCATGGCGGGTGTTATAGAAGCTGCACGAGTATTAACTAAATACCAGTTTAACGGGTCAATTGTATTTGCAGGTTTGGCAGGCGAGGAACAAGGATTATTCGGTGGAAAAATCATGGCCGAACAGGCTCAAAAAGATGGGTGGCGAATTAAGGCGGTGTTGAACAATGACATGATTGGCAACATTCAAGGCATAAATGGCGTCATTAATAACACAACAGCACGCATATTTGCTGAAGGGACTAGACAAACTGAAACCGCTGAAGAAGCCAGAACCAGGCGTTTTACCGGTGGGGAAGTGGATTCTCCAACTAGAAATTTAGCCAGATACATAGACGTGATGGCCGATCGGTATATTCCTAATTTAGACACAATGATGATATATAGATTGGATAGATTTGGCCGTGGTGGTCATCACAGACCCTTTAATGATGTAGGTTATCCAGCCGTGCGAATCATGGAAACTAACGAAAACTATAACCGCCAACACCAAGACCTAAGAACAGAAGACGGGATAAAGTATGGAGATACAATTGATGGGGTTAACTTTGATTATGCGGCAAAATTAACTGCATTGAATGCCGTTTCATTGGCCTCTATGGCATGGGCACCAAGCCCGCCAAGCCAAGTGAAAATTAGTGGTGCTGTGCAACCAAGCACAAAATTAGAATGGAGTGTATCTAATGATAATGAAAAAGAAATCATCGCTGGCTATAAAGTTTACTGGCGATTAACCGACTCTTCTCAATGGCAAAACAGTCTATATGTTGGCAATGTCACCGAATACACCCTTGATAATATTGTCATCGATAATTATTTTTTCGGTGTTGCCAGTGTCAGTAAAGAAGGTTTCGAAAGCCCCATAGTGTTTCCTGGGGCTGCCGGTTCATTTGGAGAATAAATTTATTCAGTTGTTTCAACGGTGGTCATAGGATTGTTTGGATCTACAGCCCACTCTTGTAATGACCCCATGTATACAGCTACATCTTTATAGCCTAGCCTATACAAGTTATAGGCAAGTAATGAAGCTGCTACACCACCACCACAGTAAGTGATGTTTTGGTTTTCTTTGTTACCATCAATGATCAAATCCATATCATCCAAGGGTTTGAAATGTCCTGATTCTTCGATGAGTTCGGATGTAGGCATACTTCTGGCAGAAAGAATATGACCAGGACGTGAGTACATAGAAAACTGCCCCAAATAGTGAGGTCCTGGCATGGCATCTAAGATATCGATTTGCTTGTTTTTTATGGCATGATGAACATCTTTATTGCTGGCAATCATTTCTGGACGTAATCTCATGGTTATTGTCTTTTTGGTCACTTCAGGAATTTCAGTTGATAACTGATACCCTTGTGCTTGCCAAGCTTGTAATCCACCATCAAGAATCGCAACATTATCAAACCCAACCCATTTCAGCATCCACCATAAGCGCGCAGGCCAAGCGGCATTATTTGCGCTGTATAAGACAACACGGGTGTTATCTCCGACACCTAATTTTTCCATGGCTTGTTTGAATTGTTGTGGGTTTGGCATAATGAATTCTAACTCATTATCTGCTGATAAATCTCCCAACAAGTCTGCAAAACCAGCATTTGGAATGTGCCCTTGTCTGTATTCATCCATTCCACTTCTTTGACTAAAACCACCTTTGCCATCCATTTTTATGATAACTGTAGTATCTAATATGACCAAATTAGAATCATTGATGTGATTGTTTAACCACTCAACACTCACAATAGGATCGATAGATTGTGTAATTTTTGGTTTATCTGTTGTGGCGCACCCACAGATTAAAGAGGACATTAGGATTAATATTAAGTAATTTAAAAATCTAGAAGCTTTCATGGTTTTCTCATTTTAATGGATTAATTATTTTTCAATTTACCATTTTACTCTTTTGGTTAAATAATAAACATAGGCCAAAAGTCTTTTATTCTATAAAGTAATGACATCAATGCAGTGGATTTGGCTTTTCATTTTTAATGAAATCACATAGAATAATTTGATGAAAATAAAAACGATTTTTTGTAGGATGATACTCATATTTAGTGTCATTGCTGTCTCTGCTTGTACACAATATGGCAAGGTGGTTAACTCACAAGTACAAACAAATACAAAAGAGATATTAAAAAAGCCATATCTGATTTTGGTTTCTTTAGATGGCTTTCGATGGGACTATGTTGAAAGATTTAAGCCCCCACATTTAAGTCGATTTATTGATAATGGGGTAAAAACCGAATCATTAATTCCTTCATTTCCTTCTAAAACATTTCCTAACCATTACAGCATTGCAACTGGCATGTACCCTGATAAGCATAATATTGTTGGCAATTCTTTTTATGACCACAACAAACAGGCCATGTATTCGATCAACAATCGTGAAGCGGTTGAAGATGGGAGTTTTTATGCTGGAACTCCAATCTGGGTGCAAGCAGCGCTGTCTGGTATGGTAACGGCCAGTTATTTTTTTATTGGGACAGAAGCTGAAATTCAAGGTTTTCGACCATCAAATTATTATAATTATGATGGCAAAGTCAGTCATAAAACCCGTGTTAATCAAGTCCTTGATTGGATAGCCCTTCCAGAGAGAACTAGACCTCATCTTATCACCTTGTATTTTTCAGACATGGACGATACGGGGCATGAATTTGGACCAAATAACGATGAAAAGCTTAAGGAGTCCTTATTTATCCTAGATAAGACTTTGGGAGATTTGTTTAAAGGAGTAGAAGACAGTCAATTACCTGTTAACATTATTTTTGTTTCTGATCACGGCATGATGGATGTGCCTGTTGATAAATATATTCCAGTGGAAATGTTTGAAAATGACGAACAATACATTACTGTTCAAAATGGTTCATTGCTTAACATTCATCCAATTAATCAGGAACAAACAGAAGCCATTTTTCAAAATTTAAAAGGCATGGAAAAGAACAATAATGTCAAGGTCTACAAAACTGAGGAGACTCCAGGTTTTGAATACGCACCACAAAACAAAAGTTGGGGATCGATTCAAGTTGTTGTTAATAATGGATATTATTTCAGCAGCAGTTATGGCATAGAAAAAAAACAAGAAAAGGACCACACTACCTTTGGTCAGCACGGTTTTGATCCAGTAAATAAAGAAATGCACGGCATCTTTTATGCCAATGGCCCAGCGTTTAAAAAAGGCATGACTATCCCATCTTTTAAAAACATTCACATTTATCCGATCATGTGTGAAATATTGGGTTTAGAAATCCCTGATGACATTGACGGCCGATTAGATCATTTAGAAGATATTCTTAATTAAACTAGCAAAGTTAATTATTAAAGCATCATACCAAAAAGTTCTGGCTTGTCATTTAGGTAGTCACTAAAAAAATCCTGTTGCTTCATTCGTTGGATTAATGGATCTAAATCACTGGCATGTTTTAATTCAATACCTACAACAGCGGGGCCATGTGAGCGACTGTGTTTTTTCTGGTATTGGAAGTAAGTAATGTCATCATTTTCACTTAAAACACGCGCTACAAACTGTTTTAATGCCCCAGCCCTTTGTGGAAATTTAACCAAGAAATAATGTTTATAACCCCCATAGAGCAAGGCTTTTTCGCGAATTTCTTCGATTCTTGTGATGTCATTATTGCTGCCACTTAGTATACAAACAGCTGTTTTGCCTTTGATTTTATCAGCATATTGTTCTAAACCTGCCAATGCCAATGCACCTGCTGGTTCTACTACAATAGCATCTTTATTGTACAAGTTGAGAATGGTTTGGCATATGAGCCCGTTTTCTACACTGATGACATCATGCAGATTGTCTTTACATTGGAGAAAAGTTAGATCTCCTACTTTTTGTACTGCAGCACCATCGACAAAGCCATCAATTTTATCAAGCTTTACAGTCATGCCCTTTGTTAAGGCCGCTTGCATGGAAGCAGCACCACAAGGTTCAACACCAATAATTTTGGTCTGTGGCGATAATTGTTTAAAAACGCTGCTAATTCCAGCCGCCAAACCACCGCCTCCAATGGGAATAAAAATATAATCTATTGGCTCTTGTGTGCTCTCAAGAATTTCAAGTCCAATGGTAGCTTGGCCTTCAATTATTTCTATGTCATCAAATGGCGGAATGTATAGGCAATCATGCTCCCGTGCAAAATTTATGGCACAAGTGCTGGTTTCATCGAATGTGTCACCGATTAATTCAATGGTAATTTGATTGCCACCAAACATTTTCACTTGTTCAATTTTTTGATTGGGAGTGGTAACCGGCATAAAAATCGTGCCATGCTTTTTGAGTTTCTGGCAAGTATAAGCCACTCCTTGCGCATGGTTGCCGGCACTGGCACACACCACTTGTTTTGATTGTGGGTTTTGTGCAATTTTATTGTAGGCACCCCTTATTTTATAAGAACGCACCAGTTGTAAGTCTTCTCTTTTTAACAAAACATTGGCTTGATAAATATGAGAATATTGAAGACTTTCTTGTGTGGGCGTGTTTTGTACAACGCTACTTATCCTTTGTTTGGCGACTCTAATGTTCTCAATTGTTGGGCTAACTTTCATTTTCATAGTCAATAATCATTTTATTGTTGGGCTTCGCGTTGCTCAGCCCAACTTACAGTTCTTTGGCGTTAAGAATTTTGTGGTCTTAAACCACGTACAGTTTTTCCTGTTTGCCAAATTTCAGAATTGCCGATTTCGGATAGTTCTTCATTGAGTTTTTGACGATAGTCATCTTTAGAATTGGCCTCAATGGTAATCTTGGCTTCATTGCCCGTTTTTACGCTGTCGTACAACTCTTCGAACAAAGGCGTGTTTAAGTCACGAAATTTATGACGCCAGTCTAAGGCACCCCGTTGAGCAGTTGTTGAAGTGTTTGAAAACATCCAGTCCATGCCATTTTCAGCCACCAACGGCATTAAACTTTGGGTCAGCTCTTCAACTGTTTCATTAAATGCCTCAGATGGAGTGTGCCCATGTTTGCGCAAAACATTGTATTGGGCTTCAAACATTCCTGCAATAGCACCCATCAATACACCGCGCTCTCCGGTTAAATCAGAATAGACTTCACGTTTAAAATCGGTTTCAAATAAATAACCTGACCCCACGCCTATCCCAAGTGAAAGGGCGGTTTCTTTGGCATTTCCTGTGGCATCTTGAAAAACAGCATAACTTGAATTTAAGCCTTTGCCATCTAAGAACAAGGTGCGCAATGAACGTCCTGAACCCTTGGGAGCGACCAATACGACATCAACGTCTTTTGGAGGAACAATAGATGTTTGTTCTTTAAAGGTAACACCGAAACCGTGTGAAAAATATAAGGTATCCCCAGCATTTAGATTCTCTTTTACTGTGTCCCAAGCCGCAATTTGGCCTGCATCTGATAACAAATACATGACAATATCAGCTTTTTGCGTCGCCTCAGCAATAGGGAATAATGATTGTCCATCTACAAAACCATCGTCTTCTGCTTTGGTCCATGATGCTGATTCTTTGCGTTGACCGATGATGACATTAAAGCCATTATCACGAAGGTTGAGTGCCTGACCTGGACCTTGGACTCCGTATCCAAGCACTGCAATTGTCTTGTCTTTTAAGTTATCTTGCGCTTGTGTTAGTGGGTATTCTTCACGGGTAACAACTTCTTCCATTGTTCCGCCAAAATTTAGTTTTGCCATTTTATTTCTCTCAGTTCAAATTATTGATTTCATTTCATTAGCAGCATTAAAGTCACTTAATAACTGCGTGGTTTTACTTATACTGATGGGACCTGAACGAACAAATTCTAAAATACCGAAGGGTTCAAGCTCATCAAATAATTGTTGGGTTTCATGTGTGTGGCCAGTTTTTTCTATGACCGTATAATCCCGGTGCATGGTTAAAACCCTGGCATAATGATTGCGTATGATTTTCTCGGTTTTTATGCGATCAAGCATGACCGATGAAGGAATTTTATACAAAGCCACTTCCTGTTGTACGATAAAATCATCGGTTGAATACGTGGCTTTTATAACATCTACTTGTTTCTCAATTTGTTTGGTAATTCTTTTTATGAGTTTTTCTGTAGAATTGACTTTGACTGAATAACGATAAACGCCTTTGTTTTCAGTTTCTGAAACATTGAGACTGTCAATATTCAGTTTGATTCTCGAAAACACAGCAGTAATGCGATTCAAAATACCAGCACGGTTTCTAGAGAATAGTGCCAATGTGAAGTTGCTTTTTAGTTCATCTGTCATAGTAATTGCCTGGGTTAGGAGAGTCTCATGTCTGAAACTGACATGCCTGGTGATATCATCGGAAATACATTTTGTTCCTGTCCCACCATAACTTCTAAAATATAAGATTCGTCATGCTGAATCATTTTTTCTAATGCGGTTTTTAATTGTGAGCGTTTTGTTACTTTTTGAGATGCAATCCCATAGGCTCCAGATAATTTTTGATAATCTGGGTTGAGCATTTCGGTTGATGCATAGCGTTTGTCAAAGTACAGTTCTTGCCATTGTCGGACCATGCCCAAAAACTGATTGTTGAGAATAATAATTTTAACATTTACTTTGGTTTGCATAATGGTTCCCAATTCTTGAATGTTCATTTGCACTCCACCGTCTCCGACAATACCAATGACCAATCTATCGGGTTGACCCAATTTAGCACCAATGGCTGCTGGCAAACAAAACCCCATGGTTCCTAATCCTCCAGAAGTTATCATTGAACGCGTTTGCTTAAAACGAGAATAACGACAAGCTGCCATTTGGTGTTGACCAACATCTGTTACGATGATGGCTTTATCTTTAGTTAAATCACTGACCAAATTAACCACTTCTGGCATGGATATTTCATTGGCTTTGGGGTTTAAATCTTGTTCAATTACCTTTTCATTTTCTTTGTTGTATAGATCGGTAAATTGTTTGCGCCAAGCAGGGTGTTTGTTTTTATTGGTTTTCATGATGATTTGGGGCAAGGTGTGCTTAACATTGCCCATTACTGCTACATCGACTTTAATGTTTTTATTGACTTCACTGGGGTCAATTTCTAGGTGAACAATTTTTGCATTGGTGGCGTATGTACTGATTGTGCCTGTAACTCGGTCATCAAAACGCATGCCTATGGCGATAAGCACATCACATTCGTTTGTTAATAAATTGGGAGCATAATTACCATGCATCCCTAACATTCCCACATAGCTTTTATGGTTAGGGTTAAGGGCAGATAATCCCATGATTGTTGAAGCAGCAGGGATGCCACTTTTGTCTAAAAACATTTTCAATTCAGGCTCAGCATTGCCTAAAATAACTCCTTGTCCGAATACCACCAGTGGTTTTTTTGCATTGTTGATAAGTGATACAGCGTCTATGACAGAGTGAGAAGATGGAACGGGTTCAGGCAAATAACTATTAATATGATTGCATTTATCATAGGAAAATTCTAAAAATTCCATTTGCGCATTCTTAGTGATATCTATCAATACTGGCCCAGGTCTTCCAGATTTCGCAATAAAAAAAGCCTTGGCAAGGACTCTTGGTATTTCATCTGCTTCAGTAACCTTATAATTCCACTTGGTCACAGGCATTGAAATGTCAATGATGTCCGTTTCTTGAAAAGCATCGGTGCCCAATAAATCTTTGTGCACTTGTCCAGTTATGCAAACTAATGGCGTTGAATCAATTTGTGCATCAGCTATTCCCGTGATTAAATTGGTGGCACCAGGACCAGAAGTTGCAATACAAACACCCACCTTTCCAGTAGCACGGGCATAACCTTGAGCTGCATGGGTTGCGCCTTGTTCGTGTCTGACTAAAATGTGTTTTATTTGGTTTTGGTATTCATGAATGGCATCATAAGTGGGCATGATCGCTCCACCTGGGTATCCAAACATCATTTCAACTTGTTCCTCAATCAGGCATTGAATAATGGCTTGTGCACCTGAAAGCTTCTGAGTTGTCTGAGCATTAACATTTTCTTCAGTATTGATTAGGCTCATGTGGTTGTGGTCATTAAACATCGGTTAAACACCCAGTTGATGCGGAACTGACATTTCTCGCATATTTATGTAAAACACCTCTGTTGTATTTCATTGTAGGAGGCCTCCAGTTTTGTTTTCTCGCCGTTAGTTCTTCTGAGTTAACATGCAGTATGATTTCATTGCTTTGTGCATCAATGGTGATTTCATCACCATTTTTTACAAGGGCAATTGTCCCGCCTACTTGGGCTTCAGGAGTGATGTGTCCAACCACAAAACCATGTGTGCCCCCTGAAAACCTTCCATCGGTAATCAAAGCAACATCATTGCCCAACCCCGCACCAATAATTGCAGCAGTTGGCTTTAACATTTCAGGCATGCCAGGTCCGCCTTTTGGACCTTCATAACGAATGACAACCACATCACCTTTGTTGATTTTGCCATTGGCGATGCCTTGATTGGCCAGCTTTTCCGAATCAAATACTTTGGCTGGGCCAGAAAAATTTAATCCTTCTTTGCCCGTAATTTTGGCCACAGAACCTTCTGATGCGAGATTGCCGAAAAGCATTCTGATGTGGCCGCTTGCTTTAATTGGTTTTTCAAGAGAGTGAATAACATCTTGATTGGGTTTCAAATAATCAACATGAGATAAATTTTCTGAAATTGTCTTGCCCGTTACTGTCAAACAATCACCATATAATAGACCATTATCTAACATGTATTTCATCACTGCGGGGATTCCACCTACTTTGTGTAAATCTTCCATTAGGTATTTTCCACTGGGTTTTAAGTCGGCTAAAAAAGGAGTTTCATCGCTTATTTTTTGGAATTCTTTCAAGCTAAATTCAATTCCAGCGGCATCTGCAATGGCCAAGAAATGCAATACTGCATTGGTTGATCCGCCTAAGATGATGACCAATCTAAAGGCATTAGTTAATGCTTTTTTGGTTACAATGTCTCTGGGTTTTATGTCTTTTTCTAATAAATGGTAAATGGCTTCGCCCAACTCACCGCATTCTTGATTCTTGTTTTCACTGATTGCAGGGTTAGAAGCATTAAAGGGTAAACTCATGCCCATCGCTTCAATGGCTGATGCCATGGTGTTGGCTGTATACATGCCACCACATGCTCCAGCAGATGGACAAGCCTTTTGAATGATGAGCTCATAAGTATCTTCATCCATTTTGCCGGCTACTTTTTCACCCCACGCTTCAAATGCAGAGACAACATCCAATTTCTTGCCATCGTGACATCCTGCAGAGATGGTTCCACCATAAACCAAAATTGAAGGCCGATTAAATCGCAACATGGCCATCATTGCTCCTGGCATATTCTTGTCACAGCCAACAACTGAAATATTGGCGTCATAACTCATGCCTTGGGTTACCATTTCTATTGAATCAGCAATAACGTCTCTGGAAGGTAAAGAATATCTCATGCCTTCGGTTCCCATAGAGATGCCATCAGAAATACCTATTGTGTTAAAAATTAAGCCGTTGAGCTTTTGAAGGTTGATTGAGTTTTTGATATTTTGCGCCAAATCATTTAGGTGCATATTGCATGGATTACCATCATATCCAGTACTGGCGATACCAACCAAAGGGTTGTTTAAATCATTATTGCTTAGACCGACAGCGTGTAACATGGCCTTTGCTGCAGGTTGAGTGGGATCTTGCGTTACAGCTTTTGAGTATTTGTTCATTGTAATATTCAGGTTCTGGCGTATTGGTTGAATTGCTGGTGAAGTTCATGTCCAAAAGTATCTTGCCAGTCTTTTTTAAATGGTTTTTCATCCAAAGATTCAATGGCGTTTATCTCAACTGCTGTGCCTGTAAAAAAAGCACCATCGGCATCATAGACTTCCTCTGGAGTAAAATATTTTTCTTCTACTTTAATGCCGTTTTCTTTTGCCAAATCCATAACTACTTTGCGGGTTATTCCAGGAAGAATATTGCCTTTTGGAGCGGTAAAAAGCGTGTTGTCTTTTTGATAAAAGAAATTAGCACCTGTCGCTTCAGCAACAAAACCATGACTATCTAACAACAAAGCCTCGTCAAATCCTTTTTGTTTGGCATCTTCAATTGCAATAACAGAATTGGTGTAATGCCCTGTTACTTTAGCATCGACATGGCAAGATTTTGGGTCAGGCCTTCTAAATGGCGAGGTCATTACTTTGGCGGCTTTGTCGTAATATTTCCCCCACTTCCAAGCACACATAAATAAATTTGCTTGGCCTTCAGGCTGTAATCCCATGTTTTCATCGGTATAGACCAACGGGCGGATGTAAGCATTTTGCAAGTTGTTTTTTTCTAACAATTGGTAACAAATCTCGATGAGCTCATCAACGCCGTAATCTAAATTGATGTACATCTTTTTTGCTGAATACAGTAATCTTTCAAAATGTTCATGCGCTTTTAAGACTTTAACTCCATCAGAAGTCTGATAGGAGCGCATGCCTTCAAACACACCGTTTCCGTAGTGAAATGATTGTTGATATAGGCCTGTTGTTGCCTCTTTTGCTTTTAACCAGCGCTTGTTTAAAAATATGGTTGTGTTTTCATCGTAATACATTTTCGTTACTCACTTTTTTTATTTTAGGTAAAAAAAAAGCCCCTCTCTTGTTAATGAGAAGGGCTTTTTTGGGAATCCAATTGTGCGCCGTTCTCACCACATAGGTAGGAGAATAATAATAATGACGACGACAATTATGTTCTGGATTAAATTCATTTTATTTGTTTTTTGTAAAAGTTAATTTTGTTTTAAGTTGAGCGTATGATTGAATACTAAAAATTTTCTGTCAAGATATATTTATTAAAAAAATAAAATAAAACACAAAACACAGCAAAAATTTTAAGAAATTTGAACTTTGATACACATAATTTTTGATTTTGAAACTATATTCTCTCTGTTGACCAAAAAGCATTATTATCGATTTTTACAAAAAAACGACATGTTAAATTTTTAATAATTATTTGGATAGCCATTGGTAATTGGCATTCTTCTGTCTTTGCCAAATGCCATTTTTGTTACCCGTGGTCCTGGGGCAGATTGTTGGCGTTTGTACTCGTTTCTATCAACCATTTTTAGAATCTTCCTTACCAGATCTAAATCATGGCCTTTGGCGGCAATTTGTTCAGCATCTTTAAAATCGTGAATATAGGCTTTTAGGATATCATCCAAATCTTCATAATCAGGCAATGAATCTGAGTCTTTTTGGTCTGGACGCAATTCTGCAGAAGGGGGCTTTTTGATTGTGTTCTCTGGAATCACTTGAGAAATTGTGTTGCGGTATTCACACAATTCATAGACTTGTTGCTTAAATAAATCCTTAATAATGGCAAAGCCACCTGCCATGTCACCATACAATGTGCTGTAGCCGACTGCAATTTCACTTTTGTTACCTGTTGTCAGTAAAATGGCATTCTGGTTGTTGGCAAAACTCATCGCAATCACGCCACGGATTCGGGCTTGAATGTTTTCATCGGTCATGTTTTGAAAATAATTATCCATCAGTGGCGCTAAAGTTTTTTCAAATCCAGCATGGAAAGGCTCAATTTCAATGGTGTGGGTTTTAATGCCCAGTTTATCTGCCAATTCCTTAGCATCATCAATAGAATGATCTGATGAATATTTCGAGGGCAACAATAACCCTGTGATGTTTTCTGAACCTAGCGCATCAACAGCTATTGCGGCTGTAAGAGCAGAATCTATGCCTCCAGAGAGGCAAATAATGGCTTTGTTAAAACCATTTTTGTGAAAATAATCTTTGGTGCTTAAATTTAAAGCTTGGTATATTTCTGTTAATCTATCTAATCGAGGAAAAATCTGTCTGCTTTGTTTTGTCGTGTCATGAATGAGCAATTCTTCGCCAAAAGTTTTGCATTGTGCCAATAGTTCACCAGTGTTATCAATGATGACACTGGTTCCATCAAAAGCCAATTCATCTTGTCCACCATACATGTTGCAATAGACTAAATTGGCATTGTTGTCTCGACAGCGTTTTTGTAACATACGAATACGCGCACCAATCTTGCCAGATGAATAGGGCGAAGCAGAAATATTAATCATCCAATCTACGTTCTTTTGTGCTTGCTGCACCACAATTTCTGCATCGTTCCATATGTCTTCACAAATATTAACAGCAAATTTAAAGCTCTCTTGTTTAATCTCTACTTCTAAAATGCCTGCATGTGATCCTTTTGTAAAATAGCGGTGTTCATCAAAAACCAAATAGTTGGGCAATTGGTGTTTGTCATAAACCATTTTAATTTTACCATCTTGAATAAAAGCTGCTGAGTTATATAATTTTTCAGGCTCATTCGGGTGGTTGCGAGGCAAACCAATGACAACACAAATATCATCACACCTTTCTGCAATGAATTTAGTAGAAGCAACACAATCATCAATAAATTGTTGGTGGTATAATAAATCTTCAGGCAAATATCCACACACAGTTAGTTCAGGAAAAACAATTAAATCCACAGACAGTGCCTGTGCCTTCTTAATGTTTTCTAAAATCAATTGTTGGTTTTTTTGGATGTTGCCTACGGTTAAATTTATCTGTGCAATCGCAATTTTCATTTTCTGACTATTAGTTGATGAGTTTAACTATTGTATTTTAACCAATTCATGTTACAAAGAAAAACTTAAGTTCAACAATAAAAGAGCTGAACTTTAATAGTGTGCAGGGGTTATAATAAAAAAACTTTCAATTGTTGTTAACTATGCAAAAAAACAAATCTGTTACAACTTATATCAAAAATCATCCCGAATGGGAAAAAGCCCTAATGGTTTTAAAAGATTTAATTGATTCAACAGCACTGCATGAAAACATTAAATGGGGAGCACCTGTTTATACACTCAACAATAAAAACATTGTTGGATTTTGTGCTTTTCAAACCTACGTGGGTTTGTGGTTTTATCAGGGTGCGTTATTAAAAGACAAATCAAAAAAACTATTTAATGCACAAGAAGGAAAAACCAAAGCCTTAAGACAGTGGCGTTTTTCATCAGTAGAAGAAATGGCTAATGAAAAGGAAAACATTACGGCTTATGTTCAAGAGGCCATTGATAATCACATACAAGGCAAATCAATCAAGCCTCAAAAAAAGCCAACTCTAGAGTTGGCCAAAGAAATAAATGATCAATTGATTAAGGATGCAGAATTAAAAAAAGCATTTGGTGATTTCCCAACTTCTAAACAAAGAGAGTTTTCAGACTACATCAATGGAGCAAAACAACAAAAAACCAAACAAAAAAGATTAGACAAAATAACTCCCATGATTATGCAAGGCGAAGGATTGAATGATAAATACAGAAAGTAAGATAAAACAAATCATAGAAAAATTAGATTTATTACCTCATCCAGAGGGCGGCTATTACAAAGAAATCTATAGAAGTTCCGGAATAATTCAATCACAAAGTTTGGGTTCAGAATTTTCAGGAAGTAGAAATTTTGCTACCAGCATTTATTTCATGCTGACATCAGATACATTTTCTGCTTTTCACAAAATAAATCAAGATGAAATCTGGCACTTTTATGACGGTTCGCCAATAGAATTACATGTTATTTCTGTTTCTGGCCAACACACACAACATATTATAGGTAAAGACATTTTTAATGGTGAAGTCCCACAATTAGTGGTTCCTGCCAATCATTGGTTTGCTGCCAAAACTATTAAGGATGATGATTACAGCTTGGTAGGTTGTGCTGTTTCACCGGGTTTTGATTTCAGGGATTTTAATTTACCCACAAGACAGAAATTAACTGAAAGATATCCTCAACACAAAGCATTAATCACATCATTTACCAGAATATAAACAATCAATTACAAAATTTTAAAGTCTTTATCAACCATATTAACCAATAGCATTTCACCTGATTCAGAGATTCTAAATTGCCCAAATCTGGCTTTTTGAAAGTGGCTGGCTTTGCCTTCTTGAAAATAGAATGCATTTGTGGTGAAAATGACTTGGTATTGACGCATTTTATAAGGAATTTTATACTGGTTCTTTTTGAGTTCTTGATTTTCAAACAATTCTACAAATGATACAATTTGATTTGCTCCTTTTTCCACAATAGCGAACCCTTGTTGTATTGGTATTTTGTTGTTTTTATTTTCATCAGAAAGTTTGTCCCTTATCTTTCTTGCCAAATCAAAACGTAATCGCATATAGTCACCTTGCATCAATGAACGCGGATCAACTGGAGCGAGTGGAAACAGCAAAACTTCGCCATTTTCAATGAGGTCTTGTTTTTTATTGATGTTGATATTTATGGCAATTATCGCGATAAAAACCGTAGCAGCTGCTAACCATTTGGTCTTATTTATTACCCTAAATTTAATCTGCTTTAGCCTATTCGTGGTTTTATTGCCATAAATTGCATTAAGACTAAACCAAGCAGTTATTAAGACTACCCCTAATACAATCAATGTGACGGATTTAAATAATAAGGTGGCCTGTAAGTTGTAATAATACCATGAGAAAAAACTGATTACAGAGAGTGCTCCCAAAACGATTAACACTATTCTTTGTCTCGCAAAACCAAGAATAATTAATAATAAACCTGTGCTAATTCCGTATATTTTAAAGCTAATTAAGACCAAACCAATGGCAGCCAGTAAACTTAGAATCGCAGTTTTTGAATCAAATTTTAATTTATACTCTTTTAAAAGCACAACGACCAAATTGACAAAGACCAAAGCAATTAGTAGGCTACTAATTAACTCGGCATGATTGAACAACCAACTGGCTTTTTCTCGAATGGTTTCTCTTAATAAGAATTTACCAGTGCATAAAAATCCACTACCAAAAACAATAGTTATTGCCACACCATAACCAATGGGCTCCCAAGTCTCTCTATTTTTTCCCCAACTGCTTTCTTTTAACCATATAAAACTAAACAGTATGGCAACCAAAGCACTGCCAATACCATAAAACCCAAGTAAGTTTAGAGATATCAATAAGGATAATAACCCAAAACTTGTTGACAATAAACGGTGTGCATAATGGGGTATTAACCATGCTAATATTAGCTGATAAGCGCCCAATACGAAGAAAGCCGGTTCAGATTCTACTTTTGCTAAAAAGAACAACCCTATTGCGAACATTAATTGACCACATAAACTAAAGGCCATACCAATATGATCTAAAAAGTCATTTTTTTGTAATCGAATAAGGGTGTAAGCACCCACGGAACATAAAATACCAATGGCCATTACTAATCCACCAGTTGGCGATTTAAACAAAAATGTAAATGTAACACCAAAAAAACCCATTATAAATAAGGCAGCTATCCACCCTGCGAAACCTTGCATAAAACGAATATACCAAGGAATTTGTAATGCATCATCTTCCGGTTTTTCTCCTGTAACAAGTTGTTCATCTAAAAGTTTCTTCCAGAGAGTATTCATGCGTCCTCTCCATCTTGCGAATCTTTTTTTTCTTTTAATAGCGACATCAACCATTTTCCACCCATGGTTGATAACCCTATAATGACAAGACCAAGTAATAAGAATGTAGCACCTTCTAAATCACTGTCAATAATCCGAGCCAGTATCGAAATAATACCAACAATCCCACTAATCACCCAACTCGATAAAACCAACACATCAACTGTTTTAACTCGATAAAAATAGTATACAGCCGCCATCCAAGCCAGATAAAACAACCCATCAAAACTCTTCATTGATTGATCAAAAATAGAATAAATTGCAACCCAGGAAAACGCAACCATTGTTGCAATCAGTGCTACTTGAGAAGCAATTCTATTCGCGAGTAGTTTGAATCGGCTATAAAATAAGAATTCAAAGAGTACTGATGCCACTATCCCCAAAAAAGAATACAGCAGCAATTCTCTTTCGTGATCAAATAAAACACCTAAAAATCCATATCGAACACCTAAAATTAAATTAAGAGTCAAACATGTCAAAGCCAACCACAATAACCACAAGCTACTGCTTCTAGATGTAAAAGCTATCGGCATTACAAATAAAGCCCAAATCATAAACAATTGCCAAGGATCCTTGCCTGTTTGATAGGTTTGGCCAAATAAGGCAAATAAGGAGCCCAGTAACATCGCCAAAAAAAACAAAATAGTGGTGTTGGCGTTTGAATAGCGTTTGGTCTGTGTGTAAGCAAATAAACTCACCAGCATTAATACCTGAATCATTACAAATTTGCTAGCAGTAGAGATATTGTCCCAGTTATAGGCAAAGAAAAATATAACACCAAAGGCGATAGATAAGACGCTCAACCATAACAATGATACTCGAATAAACCGAAACCATTGATTTGGCGTATTATTGGCTCCAGTTGTTGCTAGAGCTTGTGAAATATTTTCATTATCAATGTGGCCTTGGGCTTGCCAATTTAGAATTTGATTTCGGTTTTCATTCATGACTCTTGCCTTTATTACAAATAATATCAGTAATAAGCATAAATGATAAAGCCTGCTATATAAAACCAAAATGGTTAAAAAGGGTAAACTTTTAACCTGAAGTATTACAAGTTAATACTTTTTTCAAACACATGGGCAATCTGTTCACATCCAACCTGATCTTCTGCATCAAATCTATTTATGATTGGGGCGTCTATATCTAAAACTGCGATGGTTTTATTGTTAACATTGATTGGAATGACCAATTCTGATTGACTGGCTGTATCGCAGGCAATGTGGCCTTTAAATGCATGAACATCTGCAATTCTTAATGTTTTATTCTGTGAAAATGCGGTGCCACAAACACCTTGTCCTAGAGGAATTCGTGTACAAGCTACTTGGCCATGAAACGGGCCTAAAACCAACTCATCATTTTTTAATAAGTAAAAACCAACCCAATTAACATCAGGTAATGAATGAAACATTAAGCTAGTAAGGTTGGCAGCATTGGCTATTAAATCTTTTTCTCCAAAAAATAGGCCGTCGACTTGTTTTGCCAACAATTCATAGAATTTAACTTTGTCATTGGTTTCAATTTGTGTTGTTTCAAAAGACATAAAAAAGCCTTAATTAATATTGTGATAATTAAGGCTTAATTTTAGTACCAAAAATTTAAATACGCTATTTATTTTTCAGCGCATCTCTAATTTCAGTTAAAAGCACTTCTTCATTTGATGGCTTTGCAGGCTCAGCAGGCTTTTCTTCTTCCTTTTTCTTCATTTTATTCATGCCTTTTACCACCATAAATATGGCAAAAGCGATGATGATAAAATTAAGAATGGTTTGGGCTGTACTGCCCCAATTAATAGTAACTGCAGCAGCATCAGCGGTCGCCTCTTGAATGGTAAAAGACAAGTCTGAAAAATCAACACCACCGATTAAAACCCCAATAGGTGGCATAATAACATCATTGACTAAAGATGTTACCACCTTTCCAAATGCAGCACCAATGACCACACCGACTGCCATATCTACAACATTGCCTTTCATTGCAAAACTTTTAAATTCTGACATCATACCCATGATAAAACCCTCTCTATATTAATTAAGTGCCTACAGGATATAGTATTTTAAGGTGATTAGCAATGCAAAAGAATATTGAAATGTAAACAAATATGGAGCTTTGATTGAATTACAAAGCCCCATATTTAGATAGGTTTATAGTGAATAATAAGCATCAAACTCAATCGGATGAGTCGTCATGCGTAAACGCGTCACTTCTTTCATTTTTAATTCGATGTAGGCATCAATTGTGTCGTCATCAAAAACACCACCGGCTTTCAAGAAATCACGGTCTTTATCTAACGCTTCAAGTGCTTGATCCAAAGAGTGACAGACAGTTGGAATGTCTTTTTCTTCTTCAGGTGGCAAATCATATAAATCTTTGTCCATGGCATCACCAGGGTGGATTTTATTTTTAATGCCATCCAGTCCAGCCATCATCATCGAGGCAAACATCATATATGGGTTACCCATAGAATCACCAAAACGCACTTCGATTCTGCGTCCCTTAGGATTTGCAACAAAAGGAATACGTATGGATGCCGATCGGTTCTTTGCTGAATAAGCCAACATAACAGGTGCTTCAAAACCTGGTACTAAACGTTTATAGCTGTTGGTTGATGCATTGGCAAAAGCATTAATTGCTCGTGCATGTTTGATAATACCGCCAATATAATACAAGGCCATATCTGACAATCCACCATAACCTTCACCTGTAAATAGATTATTGCCGTCTTTCATAAGCGATTGGTGTACATGTAAACCGCTGCCATTGTCACCAACAATGGGTTTAGGCATGAAAGTTGCCGTGTGACCGTATTCATGCGCAACATTATGAATGACATATTTGGTCATTAATGTTTCGTCGGCTTTTTTAAGTAAAGTATTAAATTTAACACCGATTTCACATTGACCAGCAGTGGCCACTTCGTGATGGTGGACCTCAACAGGAACACCAATTTCTTCTAACACTGTACAAATAGTAGCGCGCACATCGTTGAGCGAATCAACTGGAGGAACCGGAAAATAACCACCTTTAACACCTGGGCGATGGCCCATGTTGTTTTCAGTACTGCTGTAGGAATCCCATGCGCCTTCACGTGAATCTATTTCGTATGCCATTTTATTCATGTCACATTTCCAACGCACACCATCAAAGATGAAAAACTCAGGCTCAGGACCAAAAAATGCCGTATCTGCATGACCGGAGTTCTGTAAGTACGCTTCAGCACGTTTTGCTAATGAGCGAGGATCACGGTTAAATCCTTGCATGGTATTGGGTTCTAAGATATCGCAACGGATAATCAATGTGGCTGCGGCAGTAAAAGGATCTACAAAAGCGGTGCTTGTATCAGGCATCAAAACCATATCTGAATCGTTGATTGATTTCCATCCAGCAATGGATGAACCATCAAACATTTTTCCTTCTTCAAATAAATCTTCATCAACCGCACTAACAGGAATAGAAACATGTTGTTCCTTTCCTAAAGTGTCACAAAATCGTAAATCTACAAATGCAATTTCTTGCTCTTCTATTAAAGCAAGTATGTCTTGGGCGCTCATAATAATTCTCTAATTTAAGTTAATAATAATATTATTGAATAATTATGGTGAATTTATCATGTTAGCAAAACACCATAAAACTCTTCTGTGTCCTGCTTATGAAAATGCATAGGCTTGGACTTACGAATGTTATCAGATGTTAAAATTAGAATCGACTTAAGTGGAGAAATAAATCCAAAAAAGAACTATACTAGTACTTAATGTACCAGAAATGTTAATTATGATTAAAGCCCAATGCCACTGTGGCAACATAGAATTAACCACAGAATACCTTCCTGATGAATATACTGTATGTAATTGTTCCATCTGTCGAAGATTGGCAACAAAGTGGATGTATTACAAAACTGACGAGGTACGAGTGACTCATAATAAAGAGTCAACTCATACATATGTCTGGGGAGATAAATGTATTGCGTTTCACCATTGTCCTTTGTGTGGCTGTGCGACACATTATACAAGCGAACCAAATTGGGAATTTGATAGAATTGCCATAAATGCCAATATGCTTGACCCCAATCTTATAGAATTCCTTAAAATCAGGCGTTTTAATGGTGCTGATATGTAGAAAACGTTATCATAGCCTTTTTTGAATAAACAACTGGATAAGATACCGTGAGAACCTCGCAATTTCATTTACAAACCCGCAAAGAAACACCAGCAGATGCTGAAATAATTAGCCACCAATTAATGCTGCGCACAGGCATGTTGAGCCGCCTTGGCTCAGGTTTATACAATTGGACACCGATGGGTTTAAAAGTATTAAGAAAAATCGAGAAAATCATACGCGAAGAGATGGACAAAGCCGGTTGTTTAGAAATGATAATGCCGACCATTCAACCTGCAGGGCTGTGGCAAGAAACAGGCCGTTGGGACAAATATGGTGATTTATTACTGAAAATTAATGACAGAGCAGGGCGTGATTTTTGTTATGGGCCAACACATGAAGAAGTGGTCACAGACTTTGCACGCAAAGAAATAAAATCATACAAACAATTGCCCATTACATTTTATCAAATTCAATCAAAATTCAGAGATGAAATTCGCCCACGCTTTGGCGTGATGCGTGCACGTGAGTTTTTGATGAAAGATGCTTATTCTTTTCATTTGTCCAGTGATTGCTTGAAAAAAACTTATGCCAATATGCACCAAGCCTATTGTAATATTTTTGAACGCATCGGTTTAACTTATAGACCAGTTGAAGCCGATTCAGGTGAAATTGGTGGGACAGGATCTCATGAGTTTCATGTTTTGGCTGATTCTGGTGAAGATGCAATTGCCTATTCAACCGGCAGTGATTATGCAGCCAATATTGAAAAGTGCGAAGTCTTAGCTCCTACAAAACTAAGACCAGGTGCTGAACAAGCGCTAGAAACAGTTGATACTCCTCACAAAAAGACCATTCAAGATGTGGCAAACTTTTTAAACATTTCGCCAAAGAAATTGGTCAAAACCTTATTAGTTCAAGGGGTTGATGATCCTGTGGCACTGGTGTTGCGAGGTGATCATGACCTCAATGAAATTAAAGCCAACAATTTAGCAGCAGTGGCCTCGCCATTAACAATGTTAACAGATGATGAAATTAAACAAGTGGCTAAATGTGATGCAGGTTCTATAGGTGTTAAAGATTTAGGCTGTCATGTGATTGTCGATAGAGCAGTAACAATCATGAGTGATTTTGTTACTGGAGCGAATGAAAATGACAAGCATTTAACCGGAACCAATTGGGACCGTGATGCAAAATATGATCAAGTAGAAGATTTGCGCAACGCAAAAGCTGGTGATAAAAGCCCTGATGGCAAAGGCAGTATTAAAATTGCGCGTGGCATCGAAGTGGGCCATATCTTCCAATTGGGCGATGTTTATGCCGATTCAATGAAAGCCGTCGTGCTAAACGAGCAAGGCAAAGCCCAAACCATGACCATGGGTTGTTATGGCATTGGCGTGACTCGCGTAGTGGCTGCAGCCATTGAGCAAAACCATGATGAAAAAGGCATTGTTTGGCCACAACAAATTGCGCCATTCACAGTGGCTCTTTTGCCCATGAACATGAAAAAATCAGAAAGAGTAAAGCACGCGGTTAATGAATTGCACGACGAACTCACAAAACTGGGCATTGAAGTGTTACTAGATGATCGCCCAATCAGACCAGGTGTGATGTTTGCTGATGCAGAATTATTGGGCATACCCCATCAAATTACAATAGGCGATCGTTCATTGGATGATGGCGAAGTAGAATACAAATCTCGCAAAGAAATGCAAAATATTCGCATTAAACAAGATGATATCTGTCTCTTATACACATCTGACGCTGCCGACGATCTACTCTGTGTAGAT
>CAJXVJ010000015.1 GCA_913061105.1 uncultured Alcanivoracaceae bacterium
CAGAGTAGATCGTCGGCAGCGTCAGATGTGTATAAGAGACAGTTAATATATAATGCGTATCTTACTCTAGCAATAATTGAATTCAAGCGTTTATGGAATTAGTTCAACTAAAAGTTAACAAAAATCAAAAAGATTTCACAATTAATAGCCCTTTTGAGCCGGCTGGTGATCAACCCAAAGCCATTAAAAAATTGACCGAGGGATTTGAAGCGGGTTTAAAATCACAAACTTTATTGGGTGTCACCGGATCTGGTAAAACATTCACCATTGCCAATGTTATTCAAAATGTTCAAAAACCCACCATGGTGATGGTGCACAATAAAACTTTGGCCGGTCAATTGTATAACGAATTCAAAGAGTTTTTCCCAAACAATGCGGTAGAATATTTTGTATCGTATTATGATTATTATCAGCCTGAGGCTTATGTGGCCGCATCTGATACATTTATTGAGAAAGATTCATCCATCAATGAATACATAGAGCAAATGCGTTTGTCTGCTACTAAATCTTTGATGGAAAGGCGTGATGTCATTATAGTAGCCACCGTTTCAGCCATCTATGGCTTAGGTGATCCACAGTCTTATTTAAATATGGTGATTCCACTAAAAGTGGGACAAGTTATAGAACAACGGACATTGTTAAACAACCTAACTGAATTACAATTCACCCGCAATGATTATGAGTTAAAACGTGGAACTTTCAGGGTGCATGGTGAAATCATTGATGTGTTTCCTGC
This sequence comes from uncultured Alcanivoracaceae bacterium, assembly GCA_913061105.1. Taxonomy (GTDB): domain Bacteria; phylum Pseudomonadota; class Gammaproteobacteria; order Xanthomonadales; family Marinicellaceae; genus NORP309. The sequence goes on from CAJXVJ010000015.1 coordinate 737, forward strand.
CGAATCTGAAAAATTGGCCACGCGCATCGAATTGTTCGATGATGAAATTGAACACTTAAGTTACTTTGACCCATTGACAGGTAGAAAAAGCAGCAATGAAATGGAATTAACCATTTTCCCAACCAAACATTTTGTCACACCACGTGACCGCATGATTCATGCCACTGGCACCATCAGAGAAGAGTTGGTAGAAAGATTAAAAGTATTAAATGAAGAAAACCGATTAGTAGAATCACAGCGATTGCAACAACGCACCAATTATGACTTAGAAATGATGCGTGAACTGGGTTATTGTTCAGGCATAGAGAATTACTCAAGACACTTTACTTTACTGCCACCAGGTGCTCCACCTCCATGTTTGTTTGATTACTTGCCTGATGATGCCTTGTTGGTGATGGATGAAAGCCATGTCAGTATTCCTCAAATTGGTGGCATGTACAAAGGTGACCGGTCACGTAAAGAAAACTTGGTGAATTATGGTTTCAGATTACCATCAGCATTAGATAATCGCCCGTTAAAGTTTGAAGAATGGGAAGAGCGCACACCGCGTATGATCTTTGTCTCCGCAACACCTGCAAAATATGAAGCCGATAATGCAGCACAAACCATCGAGCAAGTGGTGAGGCCAACAGGATTGCTTGATCCAGAAATTGAAGTGCGGCCCGTTGGCACTCAAGTTGATGATTTATTGTCAGAAATTAACCAACGGATACAACTACAAGAGCGCATTTTGGTGACAACACTGACCAAACGCATGAGTGAGGATTTAACCGATTACATGACCGAACATGGTATCAAATGTCGTTACTTACATTCAGAAATTGACACTGTAGAACGCGCTGAAATTATTCGTGATCTGCGCATGGGTGAATTTGATGTGTTAATTGGCATCAATCTATTACGAGAAGGATTGGATATGCCTGAGGTTTCTTTGGTTGCCATTTTGGATGCCGATAAACCAGGTTTTTTGCGCTCTGATCGTTCATTGGTACAAACCATTGGTAGGGCCAGTCGCAATGAAAAAGGCAAAGCCATACTCTATGGCGATAAAATAACTCCTGCGATGGAATATGCCATCAACGAGACCAAACGCAGACGCGAAAAACAAATAGAATTTAATACCAAGCATGGCATCATACCCACCACAGTCATACGTAAAATTCATGATTTAAAAGAAGGTTTTGTCGAATCTACCAAAACAGATGTAAATCCTCTTCTGAAAGTGGCAGAAAGCAATGCAGATTACAATGTGAACAGTCCAAAACAATTGGCAAAGCTAATCGCAAAACTTGAAAAGAAAATGTTTGAACACGCCCACAACATGGAATTCGAAGAAGCCGCAAACCTGCGCGATGAAATTGCCCGCATAAAGTCAGCAGAATTTATTGGTGGATAGTGTTGTGAATATAGCGCTTCATATAAATAAATTCTACTGATATAATGCACGCATGAGTATGCAATCAACCTCAAATAATCTGCCCTCTTCTTCAACACTCATGTTACATGTGGTGCTTCGTATTGTTGGCTTGCTATTGATTATATCCAGTTTAATCATGGTTCCACCGATTTTTATTGGCATGATTTACCAAGACGGAGACATCCAACCATTTGTGCAAGGATCAGCCGTATTGTTTGTGATTGGTGCAATTATGTTGTTTATATTTCGCAAAGCCAAAGCAGATTTAAAAATACGCACAGGTTTTATTGTGGTGGGTTTGTCTTGGCTAATCATAGGTTCCAGTGGAGCCATACCACTTTTTTATGCAGAATCATTAAACTTATCTATAGTTGATGCTGTTTTTGAGGCCATATCAGCTTTGACCACCACTGGTGCTACCATTCTGACCAATATAGATGGGCTTCCACATTCAATATTGTTTTACCGTCAATTGTTACAATGGCTGGGTGGTATGGGCATCATTGTTTTAGCCATAGCTATCTTACCCATGTTGCGTATTGGTGGTATGCAAATGTTTAAAGCCGAAACTCCTGGCCCTATGAAAGACCAAAAATTAACACCGAGAATTACAGAAACAGCCAAAACACTGTGGTATTTATATTTGGGTATTACAGTTATTTGTGCCATGGCATACTATATGGCTGGCATGAACTTATTTGATGCCGTTGGTCATGCTTTTTCTACATTAGCAACAGGCGGTATGTCCACTCATGATGCATCAATTGGATATTTCAACAACTCATTGATTGAACTCATTGCCATAATATTTATGCTGATTGCCGGAATCAATTTCGCTTCTCACTTTATCGCATGGCGCTCAGCATCGATGAAAATATATCTGAACGATACTGAAATAAAAATTTATATGAGCATTGTTATTGCGGCATTTTTTATTACATCAATTATCCTTGTTCTCAACAGCACATATCCCACCCTTTATGAGTCAATTAGGCATGCTGCTTTTCAAGTTGTAGCAATGGTTACCAATACGGGTTATGCCACAGAAAACATCAGCACAATGCCATGGATGTTACCCCTGTTTCTAATCATATTGGGAACCATAGGCGCTTGTGCTGGATCGACATCTGGAGGAATCAAACTCATCCGCTTAATATTATTATACAAACTCAGTATGCGCGAATTGTATCGATTGATACATCCACATGGTAAATTCATTATAAAACTCGATGGCAAAACTGTAAATTACCGAGTGTTAGATTCTGTTTCAGCCTTTATCTTACAGTTCATGTTTCTGTTGGTGGTTTTTACTTTAATCCTGATGACAATGGGTGAAGACATTCTAACCTCTGCCTCATCTGCTTTATCTGCACTGGCAAATTTAGGTCCAGCACTGGGCGATGCCAGTTCTAATTATTCCAGTTTGAATGATGGCAGCAAATGGGTATTATCATTGGTGATGATTTTTGGACGTTTAGAGATATTTACAATTTTTGTGTTATTTATTCCCGCATATTGGGAGAGTTAATCATACTGGATATTTCATATGCAAATGAAATATCCAGTACGATTTAATTTTGTTACTTCTTGTTTTTCACATGTTTCTCCATCCACTCATGCTCTTCCCATAATAAATGTAAAATGGATTCTTTTGCTCTGTATCCATGACTCTCTTTAGGCAACATCACCAATCTGGCTGTAGCACCCAATCCTTTCAAGGCATTAAAATAACGTTCAGATTGCAAAGGATAAGTGCCTGAATTGTTATCAGCCTCACCATGAATCAACAACAGTGGTTGGTCCATCTTATCTGCATGCATAAATGGTGACATTTGGTAATATATTTCCGGTGCTTCCCAATAACTCCGTTCTTCAGCTTGGAAACCAAAAGGAGTGAGGGTTCGGTTATAGGCACCACTTCTGGCAATACCAGCAGCAAAATCATCACTGTGACTGAGTAAATTGGCGACCATAAATGCCCCATAAGAATGCCCTGTTACTGCCACCCGTTTTCTATCAATATAACCCATGTTATCGACTGCATCGATGGCGGCTTTACCATTAGAAACCAATTGTTTGATAAATGAATCATTGGGTTCGGTTTTACCTTCGCCTACAATTGGAAATGAGGCATCATCCAAAACTGCATAACCTTGTGTTAACCAATATATCATTGAACCCCAATAAACATAGGTAAATTCATTTGGATTGTTGGTGGATTGAGAAGCACTGCTTTTATCTTTAAATTCACGCGGATAGGCTGTTACAATCATAGGTAGTTTTTCTTTGGCATCTAAATCATAATCAGCAGGCAAATACAATGTTCCTGACAGTTCCAATCCATCTTCACGGTTGTATTTAATGTTTTCTTTGTGAATGCCAACTAAACTTTCAAATGGATTTTTAAATGATGTGATTTGTTTTAAATCACCACTATTAATGTCGCGAATATAATAATTAGGAAAATCTGTAGGCGATTGAATCTGTACCAATATTTTGCCATTTTTTAAATCAATGGCATCTCGTAAACTTTCAACTTTATCTGTCAATTCAGATTGATATAACCTGGTTGTTTCAAAAGAGGATAAATTAAATTTGTCAACAAATGGAAACTGTCCTTTTTCAGTATAACCGGCACCCAAAAGATAAACATGGTTGTCGATTATTTGTAATACATTTTTGCCATATTCGTTGAGGTGCATGATTGGATTACCTGGGTCACTATAAACATCTTGGTAATTTCTTTCACTGATTGTTTTTGCCTTTTGGGTTAAATCAGAAGGATTGATAAGGCTGCTTTTGATCATCCGAGTATTCCACCAATAATCATTTACTATGGCGTGGTTTTCATCACCCCAAGCAACATAATAAAATCGATTTATAGTCTTGAACAATGACTCAGGTTTGTCATTAAATGGGGCACGGACTTGGAATAATTCATCTCTGAATTCAACTTCCTTTTCAGCATCACCTTCATCCAAGGCTTCTACCCAAAACAAGGTAGATTTCTCATCACTGCGCCATTGTATGTCTCTTTTACCTTTTTCTACTGACATAAAACCTTTTGGAATGTCTTCAATTAGAGGGGATTGATTGAATGTTTTTAATAACTTTCCATTGGCTTTAAAAATATCAGTTTGGCCTGGAAAGCGACTATATGTGACTAAGTATGAAAACGGTCTTTGAATCGCGTTAATCATGAAAAATTTGCCATCAGGTGATAATGAAATTGATGTAAACATTCTCGCTTCATGCCACAATTTGCTATTCCCATTAAGGTCTATTTCATACAATTCTGAAGTGGCCAATTGTTCAAAATTATCTTCATCTGTTTTGTTTTTTAATAAATCTTGGTAGGTTCTGTTTTGTGCTTTACTGCCATCGCTAACTGAAATTGTTGGCCCGTTTGGAACAGTATTATCACGATCTACCAATGCTTTTTTAGCTTTAGGCATCATTTTAACCAATAAAGATTTATTGTCTTTAAACCAAGTCATGACACTGCGCATATTGGCATTGACATTGGCTTGAGATATTTTTTTGGCTTTCAATTTTTTAACATCAACCACCCACAATTCGACGCCATTAATCACTGTATTGGTAAAAGCAATTTTAGATTCATCATGAGACCAATTTAAATTCGAAATCCGAGGATTCTCAGGCAAATCAGAAATGTTTTTAATTTCTTTAGAGCCTACTTTTAACAACTTGATATTATTATAGTAAGTAGTACGACTGCCTATGTTTGTCTTTGGATTAATGCGCAAACCCGCTAAACGTAATTCCTTTTCCGACAGTTCTGCAATTGATTTATAAGTATCGCGATAAATTAATAATATATTGTCAGCTTTTGAATCTATTAATACCGAAGGAGGCAATTCATAATCCACCAAATCTAATATGGCTTTTGGTGGTTTTTGATAGGTTTGGGTTTCTTCTGCAATCACATTCATTGAATTGACAAAAAGAAAGATTAAGATACTTATGAATTTCATTACGAATTTCTCCAAATAAAAAGACTGGATATTGTAGCACAATTATTGATGGACTATAGGCCCATAAATTCGAATATTTATTATATGAAAAACAGAGATTTTTTCTCAGTTTATTTCGCTGATTTTACGGTGTATAATTTTAACTATCTGACAACGCTTCAAATTCCTTGCGTTTAGATTCGAACCAATCTTTCATTGCACCTGGAGTTTTCATCAACTCTCTCATTTCACCTATGGCTTGGAGATGGGCAGTATCCCTTTTTACAAACATTTCCATTCCATGTTTCTTGCTCATTGCTGCTATTTCATCGAACGTTTCTGCGCTAAAAACTCTATCACAAGCTCCACCCAGCTGATTACAAGTCATTTTTTTCATAAATCAATTCCCAACTTTTATTAGTTATTCTTCTATTTATAACATGAATTGAATGATATTAAGAGCTTCTTTCATAAAATTCACAATTGCTAAGCAGTTATTAATAATGGATTGCTTGGGTCAGTTGTATTCTGAATTTATTTTTGTTTTAATTAACGGCTTCACATAACAATTAGGCCTATGAACTTATCGACACGTATTTTAATTGGATTAGGTCTTGGACTTATTGGCGGTGTTCTGGTTTCAGGAAATTACTTTACCCTTCCTGCCTTTTTTTCCGCCTTGCCAGCATGGGTTGAGCCGATTGGTAAAATGTGGGTTAATGCCATCCGAATGGTTGTTATTCCTTTATTAATGTCTTTATTAATCACTTCAATTGCAGGGCAAAAAAACACCACTACTGTGGCAAAATTAAGTGCTCAGACCATCGGTTTATTTGTGGTGATGATTATTGCTAGTAGCCTCTACACATTAATGTTTGCTCCTCCTCTATTGTCATTTCTGCACATAGATGCCAGTGCCAGTCAAAGTTTATTAAGCAGTTCTGGTGCCGCATCTGTGAGCAATACCGAATTACCACCTTTTAGTTCATGGTTGATAGGACTAATTCCATCCAATCCAATAAAGGCTGCAGCTGACAATGCTGTTTTACCGTTGATGATTTTTACTGGATTATTATCCATGTCATTGCTGAAGATAGAAACTCAAAAACGTGAAGTCATTGTTTCATTTTTTGATGCGTTAAAAGAGGCTTTGTTTGTGTTAATAGGCTGGATTATGGCAGTGGCACCATTTGGGATATTTGCTTTGGTATTCCCACTGGCTGCTACATTGGGTGTATCAGCCATTACATTATTAGGATCTTTTATATTAATTGCTTGTGGCCTAATTGTCGGTATGACTTTGTTACTGTATTTATTCGCGTCTTTCATTGGGCGCATTCCACTTAAATCATTTGTACGTGCTGTCATTCCTGTTCAAATTATTGGATTTGGTACGCGTTCATCATTGGCATCTTTACCAGCTACCATTGCTGCTACTGAAACATTAGGAGTGCCATCAAAAATTTCAGGAGTGGTTTTACCCTTTGCGGTGACTATGTTTAAATTTGCGTCACCCATAGCACGCACAACAGGGACTTATTTTATTGCCAACTTGTATGGCATTGATTTAAGCGTATGGCAAATGGTTATTATCGCCTTTACAATAGGATTATTTAGTTTCTATTCACCTGGTATTCCTAGTGGTGGATTGTTAATCATGACACCTGTGTATGCTTCCTTGGGTTTACCCATTGAAGGCATTGGCATATTAATCGCTGTTGATTTAATTGTAGACATGTTTATCACGGCATCCAACGTCACCGCAAATGTTACAGCCGCTGTCATCATGACACGATTTGATGGAAAAAAGTTAAACCCAATTGAAACTAAATAGGTTATACTTATTCGCTTTGTTATTTAGGGGATAAATATGTCAGAAAATACTTCTGCCGCACCAGTGGCAGCTCCTGGCCCAATTACCACAGGGCCCTATCCTGAACTAACCATGCACGCTTTGCTTGTTGGTTATTTTTTGGGTGTTATCTTAGCAGTGTCCATAGGTTATGCATCACTGAAGCTTGGTTTTTCGATTGAAGGATCGGAATTAGCAGCTATATTGGGTTTTGGTATCTTGCGCGGGATCTTACGCCGACGTTCTATTGTAGAAAACAATGTCACACAAACTGTGGCATCGGCTGTCAATGGCGCGTCATCAGGCATGATGTTTTCGGTACCCGCCATATTTATATTGGGTTATGGTACAGATTTTAACCCATATGTACTGACATTTGGCGCCATTGCTGGAGCATTTTTAGGCATTGCCTTTATCATTCCATTACGCAAACAAATGATAGATTATGAGCGTTTGACCTATCCTGGTGGTGTGGCAGTTGCTTCCATTCTAAAATCTCCAGGTGCTGGTATTAGCAAAGCTTTAATGCTTGTTGGAGCCATGGTTGTATCAGGTTTGGTACATTTTATTACACTATATTTAGGCGTTGAAGATTGGCATTTATTTGAGCAATTGGGATTACCTGAATATTTAAATGGCACGTGGTATTTATCACTCATGACAATCGGTGTGGCATTTATTGCTGGCCGAGGTGGCTTGGCATTTATTATTGGTGGCTTTGTCTGTTATTGGGTACTGGCACCTATGCTAGATATATTTAACATGTTCCCAAAAGATGCGGCAGGTGTTGCCATAACTGATCCAAATCAGTTGCGAGTGTTGTTATTTAGGCCAACTGGAATTGGAATGCTGATAGGTGGAGCAATAGTCGGTGTAATGTTTGCTTTACCATTAATAAAATCTGCGGTTAAATCCATGCAATCATCTGCCAAAGCCGACAGCGCAATGAGCAAAGATGAGATGCCGATTAAAATGCTGTATATGGCAATTGTTGGTGCTGCTATTTTATTGGGCGTTATTGCTTATACTTCTGCAGAAGAAGTCGGATTACTACGTGGCATAACCATGGCCGTACTTGGTACATTGTGGATTTGGATGGCTGGCATTATATTGTCTGAGGCCATTGGTCGAACCAATTGGTCACCATTATCTGGTATGACACTGATTGCCGTCACATTATTGATTATGGTCACTCAAGCCTTTGGCGGCATGAGTACTGGACCTGCTATCGTGGCAGCGATTACAGTTGGTGCGGCTACTTGTGTAGCCATGAGCCAAGCTACCGATCTAATGTTAGATTTAAAAACCGGCTATTTGGTTGGTGCCACACCCAAACAACAACAACTCGGACAATTTGCTGGAGCTTGGTTAGGTCCTATTGTTATTATTATCTTAATATTTATGCTCGATAAAGCTTTTGGTTTAGGCGGAGATCAATTTCCAGCACCGCAAGGTCAGGCACTGGCATCAATGGTAGAAGGCATAACTGGTGGCGATGTTCCCACAGAAAAATATGTGGGTGGAGCGCTTCTAGGCGGTTTGTTGTCATTATTACAAGCTGGCTTGGGCATCACTGTTGGACTAGGATTTTATTTGCCGTTTAATATAGTGTTAACCTATGCAATCGGTACATTGATTCGTGAAATTGCCGATAGAAAAGCAGGTAAAAGCTGGTCTGAAAACAAAGGCATTCCAATTGCTGCTGGTTTAATAGTTGGCGAAGCCCTGGTTGGTGTAGGTAATGCAGTTTACGTTATAGCGACGGCAGGATAAGGAGAATATTATGAAAAATTTAGCATTTTTATTAGTAGTTATCGCATTCACAGCTGGTGCCTATTTGACTTCTTTAGATGAAAAAGTCATTAATTGGAATTACTTTGTTCCAGTAGTTCTTGTTGGATTCGCCAGTGCATTTTGGTACAAAAGCTTATCAAACGCAGAAGCCAAATCTGGTGATTTATTAGAGACCAATAAAGCCACTTTGATTGCATCTTTAGACAATATCTTGGTTAATCTAAAAGACTTAAATGGCCGCAAAGAAAAAATACCGACTTATGACATGCGTTTTGAGATCGATAAAATATTCAGAGATGATCTGATTAATTTTGCCGATGCCAGAGACAGCATGAAGCATTTGTTCGGGATTCAACACTTTGCCGACATCATGTCCAGCTTTGCCGCTGGTGAACGTTACATCAACCGTGTCTGGTCAGCATCAACCGATGGTTATGTTGATGAAGTCATGTTGTATGTTGAAAAATCACTGTACCAATTTGAACACGCCAAATCTGAGTTTGATAAAGCATTGGCCGAAGGTTAGTTCACAACTTTAGCTTGATAAAAATGGACGCCAATGTGCGTCCATTTTTTTTATTTTTAGACTTTAGAGATCACTGTGTAGTCTGATTGAATTAGTTATTTACAAAATCATACAATATTTCGACCACAATTTAATAATGTTTAGACTAGTTGAGACACTTGAGTTAAAATGCCCATCCAGCTGTTAAAAATTCAAAACATTCAATATTATGCAAGATTCAAATTTAGATTCTGTGCTTTTCGCTGGGCAGAAAAAAGCCATATTGGCACTCGAAGATGGTACTATTTTTTACGGAATAGCCATTGGTTATTCAGGTAATTCAATTGGTGAAATCGTTTTCAATACCGCCATGTCAGGTTATCAAGAAATTCTGTCTGATCCTTCTTATTGCGAACAAATTGTTACCCTAACCTATCCACATATAGGCAATACTGGATGTAACAGTTCTGATAATGAATCATCAAAAACCCATGTTAAAGGCTTGGTCATAAAAGACTTACCAAGTTTAGCCAGTTCATGGCGCATGCAAGAAACCCTAGAACAATATTTGGTGCGTAACAAAATTGTTGCGATTGCTGATTTGGATACGCGTGAACTGACTAAAATATTGCGCTCTAAAGGTTCGATGAAAGCCTGTATCATGACCCAAAACATTGATTCAGATAATGCCATAAAACAAGCCAATGATTTTAAAGGATTAGAAAACTTGGATTTGGCCATTGAGGTGACTTGCAAACAAGCTTATCAATGGCAGCAAGGTGAATTTGATTTAACCCGCAATGACTTCGATGAAAATCCTGACAAAAACTACAAAGTTGTTTGTTATGACTATGGTGTTAAACACAATATATTAAGAATAATGGCATCTCTTGGTTGCGACATTACGGTTGTGCCAGCAGATACCCCAGCCGAAGAAGTCTTGGCCATGAATCCTGATGGGTTGTTTTTATCTAATGGACCAGGTGATCCAGCAGCTTGTGGATATGCCATTGAAGCCGTACAACAATTACTGACATCTGGAATACCCTTGTTTGGTATCTGTTTGGGCCATCAAATATTGGCACTTGCCAGTGGCGCAACCACCAAAAAAATGAAGTTTGGACACCACGGTGCCAATCACCCTGTCCAATGTCTTACAACCAGTGAAGTCATGATTACATCACAAAATCATGGGTTCTCGGTTGATGAAGATAACTTATCAGACAAATTGACAGTTACCCACAAATCACTGTTTGATGGTTCTGTTCAAGGCATTAAACGCAATGATTGTTTTGCCTACAGTTTCCAAGGCCATCCAGAGGCAAGCCCAGGTCCACAGGATGCAAAAAAACTATTCCTGCCTTTTATTCAAGCCATGAAGGAGAAGCACAATGCCTAAACGCAATGACATAAAAAGTATTTTAGTTTTGGGTGCAGGACCGATAGTAATTGGACAAGCCTGTGAGTTTGATTATTCTGGCACACAAGCTTGTAAAGCCCTCAAAGATGAAGGCTACCATGTGATTTTGGTCAATTCTAATCCAGCCACCATCATGACCGATCCAGAAACTGCAGACAGAATTTTTATCGAACCGATCAATTGGCAGACTGTTGCTAAAATAATTGAACAAGAAAAACCTGATGCCCTTTTACCAACCATGGGTGGACAAACCGCTTTAAATTGTTCTTTAGATTTGGTTGCTCATGGGGTACTTGAAAAATTTAATGTAGAAATGATAGGCGCCACGCGTGAAGCCATCGATATGGCAGAAGACCGCGAGTTGTTCAAAAAAGCCATGACTGAGATTGGTCTTGGCACGCCTTTGTCTTTTTTAGTGCACAACATTGAAGAAGCCAGAATTGCCCAAAAAGAAATTGGCTACCCTGTGATTATTCGACCATCATTTACCATGGGTGGAACTGGTGGTGGTATTGCTTATAACTTAGAAGAGTTTGAAGACATCACTGCCAACGGTTTAAAAATGTCACCCACATCAGAAGTGTTGTTAGAGGAATCATTACTGGGTTGGAAAGAGTATGAAATGGAAGTGGTACGAGACAGAAATGATAATTGTATTATTATTTGTTCTATCGAGAACCTAGATCCAATGGGTGTTCATACGGGAGACTCTATTACTGTAGCGCCTGCTCAAACCCTAACAGACAAAGAATACCAAGTCCTGCGGGATGCTTCTTTGGCTGTTTTACGAAAAATTGGGGTTGACACCGGTGGTTCAAACGTACAATTTTCCATCAACCCTGAAAATGGGCGGGTGATAATCATTGAGATGAATCCCCGTGTTTCACGTTCATCAGCATTGGCTTCAAAAGCCACAGGTTTTCCTATTGCAAAAGTGGCTGCAAAATTGGCCGTGGGTTATACTTTAGATGAATTAGACAATGAAATAACACAAGGGGCAACACCAGCATCATTTGAACCCAGCATTGATTATGTGGTCACAAAAATTCCGCGTTTTGCCTTTGAAAAATTTGCCAAAGCAGATAACCATTTAACCACCCAAATGAAATCCGTTGGCGAAGTAATGGCCATAGGTCGTACATTTAGTGAATCTCTACAAAAAGCGCTGCGTGGCTTAGAAACGGGCTTGAATGGTTTAGATTCATTGGTCAACCAAGACGATGTTGATAATGGCTTTGACATAAACAAAGAATTGCGCGAACCCACATCCGATCGCTTACTGTATGTGGGCGATGCTTTTAGAATGGGTTATTCGGTTGAAAAATTATTCGACATATCAGCCATCGATCCTTGGTTTTTAAAACAAATCGAACACATTATCCAAGTTGAGAAAGTACTTTCTGAAACCAATTCTGATGATATTACTGCCAAACAAATACTTGGCATGAAAAAACTGGGGTTTTCAGACTCTAAATTGGCTGAATTATTAACCCTATCAGAATCCGAATTCACAAAAATTCGCCACGGATTTGATATTCGTCCTGTTTATAAACGTGTTGATTCTTGTGCGGCAGAATTTAATGCCACTACAGATTACTTCTATTCGAGCTATGAACAATTCTGTGAGGCCAATCCATCTGATAAGAAAAAAATTATGATACTTGGTGGCGGCCCAAACCGCATCGGTCAAGGCATCGAATTTGATTATTGCTGTGTGCATGCTGCACTGGCATTAAAAGAAGATGGATTTGAAACCATCATGGTTAACTGCAATCCAGAAACTGTCTCAACTGATTATGATACCGCTAACCGGTTATACTTTGAATCGCTCACACACGAAGATGTGATGGAGATAGTCCATGTTGAAAAACCCGATGGCGTTATTGTTCAGTATGGTGGTCAAACGCCATTAAATCTGGCCAATGGATTGAAACAAGCAGGTGTGCCCATTATCGGCTCACCTCCAGAATGCATTGATATGGCAGAGGACAGAGAATTGTTTAAAGCCATGCTCGATAAACTTGAACTCAAACAACCACCCAATCGCATTGCTAAAAATGTTGATGAAGCGGTGGAATTGGCCAATCAAGTCGGTTATCCATTGGTGGTTCGCCCATCATTTGTATTGGGTGGTCGTGCCATGGAAATCGTACACAACGACAATGAATTGAATCGCTATATGAAAGAGGCGGTTAAAGTTTCAAACGATTCACCGGTATTACTGGATCGTTTCTTAGATCATGCCACCGAAGTCGATGTAGACATTATTTGTGATGGCGAAGACATTATGATTGGTGGCATTATGGAGCACATTGAACAAGCCGGAGTTCACTCAGGCGATTCTTCATGTTGTATTCCGCCTTTTTCATTATCAGAAGATGTTCAAGCAGAATTGGGCAGACAATCTGGATTGATGGCAAAAGAGCTTGGCGTAATTGGACTAATGAACACACAATTTGCCATTCAAGGTGAAGACATTTATATTCTAGAAGTTAACCCACGAGCTTCAAGAACGGTGCCTTTTGTTTCAAAAGCAACCGGTTTACCTTTGGCCAAAATTGCAGCCAGGTGTATGGCTGGGATCAGTTTAAAAGACCAAAAAGTTAAAGAAAGATTAAAACTGAATCATTTTTCAATCAAGGAACCTGTATTTCCCTTCTTGAAATTTCCTGGAGTTGACCCTATATTAGGACCTGAAATGCGCTCAACAGGCGAAGTCATGGGCATTGGTAAAAGTTTTGGAGCTGCAGTAGCACGATCAAAACAAGCCAGTGCAACACACATGCCTTTACAGGGCACAGCTTTTATCAGTGTGCGAGAAGCAGACAAACAAGAAGTGCTTCCATTGGCTGAAAATTTACAGAAAATGGGTTTTGACCTAGTTGCCACTGGTGGCACATGTCAACTGTTACGTGATCATGGTTTATATTGTGAACGTGTTAATAAAGTTGCTGAAGGCAGGCCACATATAGTTGACAAAATAAAGTCAAATGAAATAGACTTCATTATTAATACCACCGAAGGCTCTCAAGCCATTTCGGATTCGTATTCTATTCGTCGCGAAGCTTTACAACACAACGTAAACTACTCCACTACAATATATGGAGCTGCAGCCACATTAGAAGCGTATAAACATTTAAATAACCAACAGATATATTCACTCGATGAATTACATGAATTGAGTGATTAAGGAAAGAGAAATAAGATGAGCAGAGCTCCATTAACAGCAATAGGTGCTGAAAGACTAACAAAAGAACTGAAACGATTAAAAACAGTTGAAAGACCCAGAATTATCGAGGCTGTAGCTGAGGCCCGTGCCCACGGTGATTTAAAAGAAAATGCAGAATACCATGCCGCAAGAGAAGAACACGGCATGAATGAAGCACGGATTAAATATCTTGAAGGCACAATTTCAAATGCACAAATCATTGACATACTGAGTTTAAATGTGGGTGATAAAGTGGTTTTTGGCGCCACAGTTACACTTGAAGATGACGATGAAAAAACCGTAACTTACCAAATAGTTGGTGATGTTGAAGCAGACATTGACCAAGGACAAATCTCCATTTCATCCCCAATTGCCAGAGCGCTAATTGGCAAAGAACTGGATGATGAGGTAGAAGTCCAAACACCTGGTGGTGAAAAAGTTTATTACATCACTGATGTAAAATATATCTAGATTTAAGCACCAAAAGGGACTCATAACTACAGAAACAATAATGTTAACCGTTAAAAACTCTCGTAGGATGTGCCCCTTGTGGGTACCCGTATGTGAATTTATTCGGATTCTTAATTTTAGTCATAACAATCAATTTAAATAAATTCATAAACACATTTTTGAAAGACAAGGCGTCCACAAGGGACGCCACTACATGGTTAGAATTTTTATTTATTTGAAAGCAACCCTCCTCACAATAGACAGAGTGTGCTTTATATCAAACCATAATTGTTATATACTCATACGAATACTAATTTGAGGAGGTTATTATGACAGTTACTTTATCACAACTTTGGTTGCCAATTTTACTTGCTGGCATTTTTTGTTGGTTTGCGAGTGCGCTTATTCACATGTTAATCAAATACCATAATGCGGACTATAAAAAACTCAGCAATGAGGAACAAGTAGGTGATGCCATTAGAGAGGGCAATCCAAAACCTGGCTTATACCATATGCCGCATTGTCCGGATATGAAAGACATGCAAAATGAAGACATGCAAGAAAAACTAAAAAAAGGCCCCATTGCCATGATTAGCGTGTTTGAAAATGGTTTACCACCTATGGGTAAATTATTGGGGCAACAATTTATGTTTTTCCTTATTGGGTGTTTATTGGTTGCTTATGTTGCTACAATTACACTGACTTCTGCTTCAGATTTTATGGGTGTCTTTCGATTAAGTTTTGTTGTTAGTTTTCTAACATTTGGTTACGGTTTGCTCCCATATTCCATTTGGCTTGGACAGCCTTGGTCAAACAGTCTTCGGTATTTAATTGATGCGCTCATTTATGCAGCTGTTGTAGCTGCAACTTTTTCCTGGTTATGGCCTACTGCGGCATAATTACTACATTACTAATACAGAATAATATATGACAAGTACAAATAGAGTTGAGATTGAAATAAAAAACCACATCGCACATGTGAGTTTAGCAAGACCCGATAAACACAATGCAATAGATTTGGATATGTTTCAAACCATTGTCGATACCATCAAAAAACTTAAGAAAAATCGATCCATTCGGGCTGTTATTTTATCGGGTCAAGGTCCCGATTTTTGCACAGGATTAGATGTAAAATCTGTATTAAAGTCCAAAAAAGGCCCGATGAAATTGTTGTTCAAATTAAATCCTTGGGCTTCAAATTTAGCACAAAAAGTCTCAACTTATTGGCAAAAAATACCAGTACCTGTGATTGCTGCCATCCATGGCCGTTGTTGGGGAGGTGGTTTACAAATTGCCTTAGGTGCTGATTTTAGAATTGTGACACCTGATGCTTCACTTTCGATTATGGAAGCGCGTTGGGGATTGATACCTGATATGGGTGGGACACTGCCGTTACGTGAGCATTGTCGAATTGACATTGTCAAAGAATTAGCAATGACTGGTAAGCTTTTTGATGGAAATGCTGCACAAAATTATGGCATTGCTACTCATGTTTCTGATAAACCTTTAGAAAAAGCGCAACAATTAGCAGATGAACTCTGTCAACAATCACCTGATACCGTTGCTGCGGTTAAAAAACTTTATAACAAAAGTTGGTTGAGCAGTGCTGGATCGGCATTAATGCGTGAATCTGTTTATCAATTGAAAATAATGATGGGCAAAAATATGAGAATCAAAACCCACAATCAAACCCATGAACCTGAAGAACACAAAAATTTTGATGAAAGAAAGAAGTGGTGAGAATCAAAATTGAATAATGGGCTTTATTATAAAAGCCCATTATCTATATTGTTTTTCAATTTAATGACTTAGCTTTTCATTCAAAGCCATTGGCAAATATTGTATCCAATAGATCATCTGTCAACTCTACTTTGATTGCCAAGTCATGTGTTTGATTTGAAGCAGCAACTGACCAAGTACCTTCTGCAGAGTAATTATAGGTTAACCGGGAGAGTGGCAAAAATGTTGTAGATACTATACCAACACTAACTGGAGGGCTTGACAAATCTACTCTTTCCCAGGCCACAAAAAAACCATTTTCAGGTGCCATAACAGGTTGATTGAATACTGTATTAACCCATGAGTAGGTAAAATCAGAAGCATCTACAACAAGTTCAGTTGCCAGTAGGCTTCCTGGTAAATTGTCTCCTCCATCATTTGCATAAATTGATACCCTATTTCCAGGTGTTACTGCTCCACTTGGGTCTTTTACATAAACAGTTACTGAATCTATCGTCCAATTCCCATTTGGAGTATTGTAGAATGTTGCCATTTTCAAATTATGGAAGACATGTGTAAATGAACCTGATACATGACTTAGTTCTAACGGTGTCATATTTGTATCTACTACATTTATTTCTGTAGATAATGAGTTATTGGACAAAATGGTATCATCAATAGAATCGGTGCTCACTTTCAATTGATAATCACCAGCACCAATATTCATTGGATTAGTCAGATTCAATGTACTGGCTTGCTGAGACAACAATTGGTTAATTTGCATTGAATCAGTATAGACTATATTGTCCTCATCATCTAATACTTCTATCAGTACATCAATGGGTGAGAGGGAGTCTGTATTTCCCAGATTTCCAACATTTACCATTAAATCAATGTCTTGATTGGCTTCGTATTGTATCGCTGTATTGTTGGTGTTTTGATTCCAAATTGGTGCCAGGTCAATAACCTCCAGTAAAGGCATATCTGGATAATTGAATTTAACCGCATAATTATCTGTTGGCAATACATCATGGTGCGTTTCTAAACCAATACTACCACTGACATTTTCCATTCCTATTAATAGGGTATTCGGACAATTTTGGTTAATTTCATAATTTTCTTGATCCATGTCTTCATATTGAAATGTTATGCTATTATCGTCGCCTGAAAATATCACTTGAAAAGTATTAGAACCAAGAAAACCATCAGCATTGTCCTTATAATAAGGCACATCCACATAACTGACAATAAACTCATTACTTACTTCATCATGGTAATAATAGGCTTTACTTGGATTATTGACACCAGCAAAATTAATGTCTGTCATGAATGGCGATACAAAATTATCAGCTGACCCACCTTCGGTTGGAATATCATCAAAACACACGGCTAAGTTACCAAAATCATTAAAACCCAACCATCCATTTGCACCTATATTTAGATAAGAGTAATCTGTCCAATAATAACCAAATGTTAGTCCCATGGGAATTGATGGAATGGAATTATCATCGCCTAAACCCACAATTTCAGTCCCTATAGTACTGATATCAACCCAGCTATAGGCTGGACCTCCGGGGTCATTACTGTCTAGCCAAGTATAGCCATAAGCATCTGGCCCGCCCGCCGCATGTGAATTGATGTTGATTGTTATTAACAATGTGAAAAGTACTATTTTTAAATGAGACATAAGAATTAAGTTTATATATTAAAAACTTAATTATAGGTGTTTTAATGTAATTGCATTATTAGTATTAGGACAGAAATAATTAAAATCAGGACAATAATTGAATTGTATTAATTATGAATTAATGAGATTTAAAAATTTAGAGCGAACATATTGATACAATTGAATGTCTACTTTATTCTTTTGCTTAATGATTTTAATTTGTTCTGGTTTGAGATTGGCCAATTGTACTTTTGTTTCTAATCGCGTAATTGGTGGTAAATCATGAAATATAACACCACATTTTTTTGCAATTAATTTATGAAATTGTGAGAAAAATTCTGTTACACCAACAACAGTAAAACAATTATCAATGGCAAACCTGGCCTTAAAATAGAGTTCTTTATCGCTGATCTCTTCATCAGAGTCGATCACTCCAGCCAATCTTCTGGATTGACCATTGTTGATTTCTTTTAAATGTGATTGATTAATATACTCATCAAAACTTAAATTTTCACCACTGTGGTTTTTCGAGCGGAACCTTTGGGTAATGTTGTGGTTAAAAAATGAGACAATGCGTTCAATAGGGTCACGCATCATACTAATGTGAACCACTTTCTCGTTATTTAGCAATTGATACAACATGCCGTTAAGTGGATGATAACCCGTAATAAACTGAGGCAATCTGCTCCTTAAATACAAACACTCTGGCAACTCGTTTAAATCAACTGCATCAATATTCAAGACATGCTTTAACTCAAATGCTTGAATCAAATAACTTTCCAATGCAGTGCCAGCTGTTTTTGGCACATGTGAATAAACCCAGGTACAATTTTTCAATGAAATATCATTAAAATCTACCACATTTGATTTCAACCATTGAGTGTTTATATCAGCATTTGTTGAATCAGATTGCTGCTTCCATAACAGAGCATTTTCTGATATTTGATTTCTTTCGTTCCCATTCACCACGATTATTATCCAATTCCCACATTGACTGTCATTAAATTTACTGGCAAATTGAATCTTTGAATAGGATTAATTCACTAAATTTTAATTTTTGTTAGGTAAGTCTCAAAAATATAGGTTTAATCGATTTGATGGAGTTAAAAATTTAGCTATTTTCTATAAATCCAGACGTTTGAATATTTTTTCAGGAATCATGCGAATAATCCACATTATTAGTCGCCATTTTTTATAATAATACAATGTATCTTTGCCCTTCTGTTGCGCTGAATATATGGCTAATGCCACTTCTTTTGGCTGTGCTGTTAATTTTTCTGGAAGATCTAGACCACGGGTCATTTTGGTCAATACAAATCCCGGTTTGACAGTTAGTACCGAAACACCCTTATCATACAATCGGTTTCTCAAACCTGATAAATAAGTTGTTAATGCGGCCTTAGCAGCACCATATTGGTAATTTTTCTTTCTACCTCGCTCTCCTGCTACTGAACTAATGGCCACAATAAAACCAGATTTTCTCTTTTCAAAATCATTAGCTATGATATTAAGCACACTCACAATACCTGTGTAATTAGTATCGGTAATTTTTTGAGTTTCATCAAAGTCATTTTGAGATTTGAATTGATCACCCAAATAACCAACAGCCACAATAACGCCGTCAATGTGTTTAGGGATGTTTTTACATATTTCTGCATGGCTCTGATAATTTAGTATGTCTAATTCTATAGTATCAATGTTTCGGTCATACCTAATCTTTAAGTCATTTACAAAGGGATCAAGAACTTCTAAACTGCTAGCGGCTAAGATCAAATCATAACCAAAACCCGCATAAACACGCGCAGTTGCTTTTGCAATGTCACTGTTAGCACCTATAATTAACACTGTGCTCATAATTTTAACCTGGTAGATTGATAGGAATTAAATGTTTTATTTGATTCTGTGTCTTGTCTGAACTTCCTAAACTTTTCAGCATTTTTATAGCCATGATTCAAGGTATCCTCGCTCATGCGCGCATCCTTACATAAATACAAACGGCCATTATATTGTTTTACAATTTCATCTAATGTGTCTAAAAGCTCAAGAGTCTTTTTGTTGACTTTAAAATCTAATGCCAAGCTGTAACCTTCCATAGGAAACGACAGTAGATTGTCATTCGCACAACCCATGCGTTTTAATACAGCTAAAAAAGATCCTTGTTTTGAATCAGATATCTTATTTAAAAGGGCCTTTATGCCTTCATAACTGTGCTCTAAAGGAATAACGCATTGGTATTGAACAAAACCACTCTTGCCATACATTTTGTTCCAATCAACTATGCTGTCCAACGGAAAGAAGAAAGATTGTAACTGCACAGATTGTGATTTTTTTTTGGTTTTAAAATAGTAAAGCCAATTGAACAGTCTAATGCTCCATGAATTTAACACAAAAGAAGGAAGGTAAAATGGCATTTTATGTCGGCTCTTGTATTTGTACTCTAATTCTCCTTCTGTCTCATGCTCACCAAGCATAACAACACTTTTTCCCAACTCTTGGTCTTTTGCCAAACAATCTATCCATGCAACAGAATAACTGCTGTCATTATTTTCATTAAAGATTTCAAAAGTATGTTTTAAATTTTTAGTTTTATGCGAAGTTTGTTTTATCCTATTAGATGAAATGGGAGCCAATTGGATGGTGGCATCTAAGATAATACCCGTTAATCCCATGCCAGCACAAGTGGCACGAAACGCTTGTACATTTTCAGTGTTCGAACATTTAATTATTTCGCCATTGCTGAGCATTAACCTTAATGATTTTACGAACTGACAAAATGTGCCGACATTGTGGTGATTTTTTCCATGTATATCGCTGGCAATCGCACCGCCTATTGTAATTAATTGGGTTCCTGGTAATACAGGCAGTATCCATCCTTTTGGAACGATTGATTCCAACACATCAGAAATCAAAGCTCCAGCTTGTAATTCTAGTATGCCTTTTTTTGTATCAAAATCTAAAAAATGGTCCCTTGCCTTCATATCAATCACAGTTTGCGCAAAAGCACTGTCACCATAACTTCGGTTATTGCCTTGAACTATTAAGGATGTTTTTTGAGTAAGAACATCAGTCAAATCATCATCACTGACGACAGGATAATTTTCGCCTTCTACATGTGGATAATTGCCCCAGGATTTTAAGCGCATTAATACAGAATCCAAGAAAAAAACAACAGCCACAAAACAATCACAACTTGCAAAAATGCATCTTTAAAAACCAATTGAATTGGAGAGCCGCTATTTTTATCGACAAAGGTGATTTGTAGGTATCTGAACAAACCCATGATGACAAATAATGTGCTGATGTATAAATAATGGGTACCTAGCCTTTGTGTTATCTCTGGTGAAACACAATACAACAAATAGGCAACAATAATCACAGCAGCGATGATTACCAATGAAGCATCTAAAAATTTTAAATTATAACCTTTGATAGCGGCCCGCATTTTCTTGCCTGTTTCTTCAAAAATGATGACATCATCACGTCTTTTTGCCAATGCAATAAAAAGCGCCAATAAAAATGTCATCACCACTATCCACATGGACAAAGGCACATCGGTCACGACAGATCCAATCACCAATCTAAGCACAAATCCAATGGCTATTATACTGACATCGATAATGGCTATTTTTTTCAATGCCAAACTATAAGCCACATTCATCAACACATATGCCAACAATATTTGTAATGCAGTCAAAGATATAAAATACATTAAACCACAACCCAATGATAACAATAACAGCATAACAATAACCGCCATTTTTGTTGATATCAATGATGCAGCTAAGGGCCTGTGTTTCTTTTTTGGGTGTAATTTATCATCTTCAATGTCATTGAAATCATTAAATATATACACCGCACTGGCAACACAAGTAAAGGACACAAATGCCAATAATGCCAAATGCAACAAAGCCATATCCATAATCATGCCTGCAAAAAATAAGGGCATAAAAATAAATAAGTTTTTTATCGCTTGTTGTAATCTCATCAATTTAAAGAGATTCATGGTATTTTTAATCATTATTAATTATCAATTAACATCGCAATTGTAAATTATAGGGATAAACATTAAAATGTCTAGTCACTTTATTAATAGGAATTTTAAATGAAGCTTTTCCTTCTACTGTTATTTATGCCAATTGTAGCACATGCCTACATTGACCCAGGTTCAGGCAGTGCAATCATGACCGCAATTATTGGTGCGATTGTTGCAATAGGCGTCACCATTAAAACCTATTGGTACAAGTTGAAGTCATTTTTTACTGGTAAAAAAACTTCATTCGATGAAGATGAAGAAGAATAAATCAATGGAAAAGAAAAACATCGAAGTCAACAAAGACTATTGGGATAAATTTTACCAATCTAATTTCAAGCACACGCCTTCACAATTTTGTGTCTGCGTTTTAACAGAAATTCCTGATGATGCTGTCATTGTTGAACTTGGCAGTGGAAATGGTAGGGACTCTTTGTACTTTGCCTCTCAAGGGCACGTAACAGTGGCTTTAGATTTATCTCATGAAGCCATAGAAAGTTGTAAAAAAGAAAGTAAAAAACGCGATGTTGAACATGCCACTTTTGTTCAAGCCGATTTGACATCTATTGAAGATGTTAGCACAGCAATTTCTTCAGCCCGAGATAAAGCAGAAGACAACACTGTTATTTTTTATTCTCGATTTGTCATGCATTCATTGGATGACAATCAGGAACAAGCCATATTAAATACTTTATCAACCTGTATGCAAAAGGATGAATTAATTTATTTTGAATTCAGATCAAAAGAAGACGAGTTATTAGATAAACATTTTGGTGGGCATTATCGCCGTTATGTCGACACAGATGTATTTTATCAACGCTTAACGGATTTGGGTTATCAGATTGAATACAATCACATCGGACAAGGCATGGCAAAATACAAAGAAGAAGATCCTTTTGTGGTGCGAATAATCGCAAAAAAACAGTAAATTTCTGACTCCATGTTTCAGTTTTTTAAACACATCAAAAATGCCATCGCCTTTAATCAATTAGATAAAAGCAAACGCCGATTGGTTTTTTATTCTGAAGGCAAAAATTATTGGGTCCATTTACAAGGGATGATAACAACCTTATTAGATAAGTATGATTTGCCGATTTGTTATGTCAGTTCCAATAAAAATGACCCAGGTCTTGCTATCGAACACAAAAACTACCACAGTTTTTTAATCGATGAAAGTTGGGTAAGAAATTGGTTTTTTGAAAACATTGAAACAGATGTCATGGTAATGACTATGCCTGACATCAACCAGTACCAGGTCAAACGTTCAAAACACAAGGTTCATTACGTCTATACACAACATTCCTTGGTAAGTTTGCACATGGTCTATCGCCCTGGTGCTTTGGATCATTATGACAGTATATTTTGTGCTGCGCCCCACCATAAAGCTGAAATTCGCGCTTTAGAATCTCATTATAATCTCAAAGAAAAAGATTTGTATGAGCATGGGTATGAACGATTGGATGCAATCATTGATTCTGCAAAAAACCGCAAAAAAAAATCAAACACACCAAAACATGTGTTATTAGCCCCTTCATGGGGAGATGATTCTATTATTGAGTTAATGGGATCTCAAGTGGTTGACAAAATTTTGGATCATGGTTTCCAACTGACCTTAAGGCCGCATCCACAAACCATTATTTTTGCCAAAGCCAAAGTTGATGCCATTGTAAACAAATATAAAAATAATCCGTTATTTAGTTATGAAGCCAATGTTGCTGGCCAAGACTCTTTACATGATTCCGACATTATGATTTGCGATTGGTCTGGTGCTGCATTAGATTATGCTTTTGGGCTTAATAAACCAGTGGTTTTTATCGACGTGCCACGAAAAGTAAACAACCCTGATTATCAAGACATCAATATCCAACCCTTTGAAGTCAGTATCCGAGAGAAAATTGGCTGCATAGTTGCCATGAATGATATTGATAATATCGGCAACCACATAGAATCAACTCTTGAGCAATACCAAGGTGTTACATTTGATAATGACATTTATTCATTGACACAATCTGCTCAAACTGGAGCGAAACTACTGTATGAAATCGTTAATAAGTAAAACTCTACTATTAAATCTATTGATTTTTTGCATACCTGTAAAAGCAGATTCAGCATCAGATATTAATTTTGATTTAAACAACAAGATAACTTTAAACTATATTATTGACTCTCAAATTAAAGAGCAATATCCATACAGTGGCTTGGCTATTTATCTTAATCAAGTGCAATACTATGTTATTGATTCTGAGTCAATTATTGGATTAGACAGAGACAGCACAAAAGAAACCTCCTTAGAGAATAATCAATGGTTAGCGGTTTCAGGACGTTTCAATGTGTTATTGATTAAATCCTCGGGTGCCAAAATAAGTTTTGATGGCAATCAGCAGTTATCGATTAAATCAGATATCACAACACCTATAATTAATGTCTTAAACAAAACACAAATGTCTGATTTTGCCCCTGAATTGGATCAAATCCGATACAACCATTTATGGAAACCATTTGCAATTGTTGCAAAAATATCAGAATCTCTGTTGGTTTTTATTAAAAGTTCGACATCACTAAGCTGGGGGATTGTTGTTATGATATTTGCGTTATTAATTAAACTCATATTATTACCAGTATCAATAATGACAGCTAAAAGCCAACAAAGGGTTTCACAAATCAATAGTCAATTACAACCCCGTTTAGCAGAGATAAAGAAAAAGTACAAAGGTGAAAAGGCCCATCACTTTTCAATGAAGGCGCATAAAGATTTAGGAGTCTCTCCTTTTTATGCCCTAAAACCCATGCTAAGTTTTCTGATCCAAATTCCAATATTAATTGCCATATTTAACGCATTGGGTGAAATGCCTCAATTTCTGAATCAATCTTTTCTTTGGTTTAGTGATTTAAGTCAGCCAGACATGCTTTTGCCGTTAGGTTTCAACATTCCCTTATTAGGTGAATATTTTAATCTTATGCCGATTATAATGACAATAATCACATTAACTGCCACTGTTTTGCACAAAGATAAGCACGCCTCTCAATCTGATAACAAAAAACAGAAAACCAAACTGTACTTAATGTCTGCCAGCTTTTTGATATTATTCTATCCTTTCCCTGCTGTTATGGTCATGTACTGGGCGATGGCAAATTTATTGGGGTTTGTGCAACAGAAATTACTCAAATAAAATTGATAATAGTCGAATAATCTAACCTGTGCTAAGATTATAAACTGTCTCTTATACACATCTCCGAGCCCACGAGACAGGCAGAAATCT
>CAJXVJ010000016.1 GCA_913061105.1 uncultured Alcanivoracaceae bacterium
AGATTTCTGCCTGTCTCGTGGGCTCGGAGATGTGTATAAGAGACAGATTTTAATAAGTGGTCTCCTTGGTATGAATATGATAAAAATGCCACTTATACACTATCAGGGGCGGAATCGGGAGTAGGATCCAAACTGGATTGGCAAGGCAATGAGAAAGTTGGCAAAGGCTCCAATGAAATTGTTGACTCAAAACAGGATGAGTACATCAAAACAAAATTTTATTTTGGAAAATCTGAAAAACCAGCACATGCTACCATTTCACTGTTGAAAGTAGAAGGTGGAACCAAGGTCACTTGGGCTTTTGACAATGATTTTGGCTACAATGTTTTTTACCGTTATTTTGGTTTGGTTTTGGAAGACATGATTGCTCCAGATTATGAAAAAGGTTTGAAAAATTTAAAAGACCACATGGAGTCTTTGCAAATGCATGATTATTCACACATTTCAATTGTGACAACACAGGCAGAAAAAGTTTATGTCTATCATGCAAAATCAGGCCTTGAAAAAAGTATATTACAAGCAAATATTGGTATGGCATACGGTAAGATAATTGGGTTTTTAACCAAAAACAACATTGAAATGAATGGCACACCCAAATTATCTAACATGAAACAGGAAGGTGACTTTTTAGAGTTTGTGGCATCATTGCCGGTGTTATCAAATGAAGTTATCGATGAGTCGGGTGAAATCACTGCTGAATATACTTATCAAGGAAAAGCAATAAAGTTGGTTCATGTGGGATCTTATGATGATTTTGGTTTGTCTTATCAGGTCTTATCTGACTATATGGCTGAAAATGATTTAATAATTAATGGACCTGCGTGGGAGGATTTTGTTACAGACCCAACATTAGTCAAGCCAGAAGATTTAACAACTCACATCTATCAACCAATCAAATAATGTCAATAAATACACTGATGTTCAAGGGCATACAAATGTCATTGGCATCCGTGTTTCCTAATTTTTCTCAAAAGGATGTCAATAAAATTCCAAGTTGTGAGCAATTGAACCAAGATTTTGATTGTACAAATATTAACCAAAAAAAGTTAATTTTTTCTACACAGGATGGATCAATGGTTTATCCAACTATGGGCTATGAGGAGCGTATTTATAGAAAAGGCATTATCGCAACTCGTAGGAATAATTGGCATGATTTTTTTAATGCCATGGTTTGGCACAATTTCAGTCAAACTAAAATTGCCATCAATGCCATTCATTATCGAGAAATACAAGTTCAAAAAGACAGCAAGCGTTCTAGAAAAAGAGATTTATTAACTTTGTTTGATGAGTGTGGTGTTATTGTCATTGCAAAAACCTATTATTTGGATTTGTTGCGCGAACATAAATGGCATGAATTGTTTATTGAGAACAAAGACAGTTGGTTAAATGGTGAGATTCAAATAGTTACATTTGGGCACGCCATGTTTGAAAAATACTTGAACCCTTATATAGGAATGACAGCCAAAGCTTTGTTGTTTGAGTCAATGCCAAACGATATGGATGGGGTGTTATCACATTCAATTTTAGATCAAACTATACTACAGGCCAAGGTTGAATTGTCGCCATTGCCACTATTGGGTATACCGGGTTGGTACAAAAATCAAAACAACAAATTTTATGCCAATAAAAACTACTTCAGGTAATAGAGTGTTTTGCACCAGTTGTGCAAAATTTTCTAATATTAGTTTTTAATCTTTACGTGTGCTTTTGCTTTGGCTAATTGTGTAAACTTTGAAATCTTTTTGGCTTTTAAAGTGTTTTCAATGCCTTTTTTAACTTCTTCAAATGGCGGGATCGGCATGTCTCTTTGGGCTTCTAGATAAACTATGTGGGCACCAAATTGGCTAGCAATGACTTTATCGAAAACAGAATTATTATCCATATTCGGCAAAACATCTACAAAACTTTTTGGCAACTGTAATAAGGTTACCCAACCCAAATCACCAATGTTTCTTTTATCTTGATTTTTCAACATGTATTCAATTTCTTTAACCTTGAAATCGTCAACTGATTTGATTGTATCTAAAACAGAAATGGCTTCAATTTCATCTGTGTACAGCAAGTGGTGTACATGGTACTGTTGGCCTTGAGATGTTTCATTAACCTTGGTGTATTCACTCTGTATTTCACTTTCAGTGACAAGATTTTCTGCCAAATAATTAACTTTAGCATTAGATGCTAGGGCCCGCAATTGCAGGTATTTTATATTATTTAACTGTTCTTTAGTCATCGGAAGTTTTTTCTTAGCAGCAACATTTGCCATCGCAACTTCTTCAATTAATTTATTAAGGGCTGAATTAACCATCTCTGCATCGGCATTAACAATACCATTTACGTGCATATAAGCATTAAGCAAATCTGCAGTAACGATTTCATCACCAACTTCAGCAATCACTTCGGATTCAGGTAATTGTTGGGTGCCTTGTTGAGAACACGAGATTAAGAATAGACAAACTAATAAAATTACAAATACTTTCATGTTAATACTAATGATGGGGAAAAAACGCATTATAACCTATATTACTAGAGATTCCTTAAGCCTCTACTTGATAATTGGGTTAAAATAATTTTTTATCAAACCAGAACCGATATTAAATGAGTACAGTAAAAATTTACCACAATCCCCGTTGTTCGAAATCAAGAAAAACATTGGAAATCATTGAAAATAATGGACATACACCTGAAATTATCAAATACCTTGTGACACCTCCATCGGTAGATGAAATTACATGGATGTTATCGAAATTGGGCATGGAGCCAAGAGATTTAATGCGAAAAAATGAAGCCGAATACAAACAAAATTTTATTGATGACAGTTTAACAAATAACGAATTAATTAAATTAATGAACAAATTCCCAAAGGTTATCGAAAGACCTATTGTTATCAATCATGACAAAGTAGCTATTGGAAGGCCTCCTGAATCTGTTCTCGATATAATAGTATTATGACTGAAATTAATGTATTAATTGTTTATTATAGTAAACACGGGAATTCTGCCAAAATGGCAAAACTAATCGGGCGTGGTGTCGAATCACAACCCAATTGTAATGCGATTATTCGATCAGTAAAACCTGCTGGGGATGAAGATTTTTCTAACTCAGACCCGTTAGTGAGTGAAACAGATTTAAATAACTGTGATGGCCTGATACTAGGATCGCCAGCAAGATTTGGAAACATGGCAGCACCATTAAAACATTTTATTGACGAAACAGGCAGTCAGTGGTTTTCTGGTACATTGAGCAATAAACCAGCAGCAGTATTTACTTCTAGCGCCAGTATTCATGGTGGTCAAGAAACCACGTTAATAACCATGATGCTTCCACTAATACACCATGGCATGATGATTGTTGGTTTGCCATACAGTGAAAAAGCATTATTGCACACAGAAAGCGGAGGAACACCGTATGGGCCCAGTCATTGGTCTGGGAATGATTCAGAAAGAGCCATAGATAAAAACGAAAAAAGCTTATGTATGGCAATGGGAAAACGGGTGGCGTTATTTGCAGAGAAATTGAAAATATAACCTATTTATATCTATTTGATTCATCAAATATCGAAACCCTACAACCATATATTCTAGCCAGTAGAACATATGGTTTTTAGATTAAACTGACAAAGTAGCTTTATTTTTCGCTTTTCTTGTTCTTTTCGTAAGCATCAATTTGTTTTTGATAGTCAAGACTGGATTGTTCATTAAAATGTGTTTCAGATTTAATGATGTGCATATTATCCCATTCATACCCTTTAATTAATCCTCCGTAGACATTGGTTTTAGACAATTGAGAATTAGCAATATAAAATAAATCATTTCCAATAACAGCACCATAAGAAACAGTATTAAACAAAGGATGTGATGATTCAATAGGTATTATTTTATCTAATTGTGCTTTATTCTTTTTCAATTTAAGGCGCATAACACGCTCAGGTTTTATCCCACTTTGAATGAATATCAAACCATTGTCATCATAAATTAAATCGGTTATACCGGTTAGGTTTAAGTTGTCAGAATTTTCAATAACGAAATATTTGCCACTGGTACTCTCCACAACAACAATGCCTTCTTTGGCATCACTGACATATATTATCTTGCCCGTTTCATCCGTTGTGATATTGCGCATATTGGTAAATTTATCAGATGTAAATACCACTGACATTTGATCAGCACCTTGTGCAATTTTAAGAACAACACTATTTATATTGCCGACAAAATATAAATCACCTTGATCCGTTAGATGCATAGAACTTATAAATGATGGGTTTTTAATTTTTGGGAATAAGTATGATTTTTGCAATTCACCGGTACTGAGTTTATATTTGAAAACACCAGAAGACCCTGAAGATTCTTTGGTAATTTTTCCAAATTGAGAAATAGCGGAACTTGCAACCCACAAAGTATCATTTTTTTCATCAATGGCCAGATCAATACTTGCCCAAGGACCATTCAAGCCACCTTTTGCAGCAGCAACTAGCTCGGTTATTTCACCATCATTGGCAATTGATATAATACGACCATCTCTTAATGAGCCCATTAAAAATGATTGGCTGTTGTAATCAAAAGCAAGACTTTCAAATAATAGACCACTGAAACTTTTGTCTATATTGAATGACTCAATTCCTTTGCCATAGTGTTCACCATTGGCATCAAAGTTCTCTTTTATGTATTTGAAAACAGGAAAGTCTTGAATGTTAGCAAAATTTGGATTGATATCAACATCAAAATACAAACCTT
Organism: uncultured Alcanivoracaceae bacterium; assembly: GCA_913061105.1. Classification (GTDB taxonomy): domain Bacteria; phylum Pseudomonadota; class Gammaproteobacteria; order Xanthomonadales; family Marinicellaceae; genus NORP309. The sequence goes on from CAJXVJ010000016.1 coordinate 4,731, forward strand.
GTTTTTGCAGCTTTATTAATGTGTTGTAGGCACTGGTACGGTGTACATTTAGAGAGTAAGCTTCTGCTAACTGATACTGAAGAATGGGTACATGAGGGTTCAATGCAACCAATTTTTCCATTGCAGCCAACAGGTTTTTGTGGTTTTTATCTATTCTGGCCAAAGATGCCAGTTTTATTAATTCGGCAGTTTCATTGGCATTGTTTAATTGAAGCTCTTTTTCTGTTGGTGGTTTTTCTTCAATAAATTGAGCATTCGTATTGAAACTGATGATTAAAATTAAAAGTAAAAATGTATTTTTCATAATGTATTTTCAGTAATATTAAATTTGCAATTAGGACAGGTTAAATCTCAGATGGTTCATCTTTGTACCCAGATAATTCTTCCGAATTAAAGGCAACTCCTAAACCCAAAGCAATTCTATTGACAAAATTAAAATATGCAACAATTAAGGTGATATCTAATATATCTTTGTCATTTAAGTCAAAGGTTTTAAGGTGGTTGAGGTCTTCTTGTTTCTGGTCACCTGGCTGTACAGTGAGTTTAAAGGCATAATTACAAATCGCCATTAATCGCGGAGGCAAATCCGCAGTAACATAATCTTGTTTGATTTTTTCTAGTAATGCATCATCTTTAATGTAACGAGTCAAAGACTCAGCATGGTGGTTAACACAATATTCACAATTGTCAGCCCTAGATACAACTACGGCTATGCACTCACGCTCCTTTCTTGAAAGACCTGATTGACCAAACATAATGGTCATGTATAAATCTAAATGTGATTTTAAGGCAGCAGGATTAAGAGAGTGGACTTTGAGTATGTTGGCAATTTTTCCTCTGCTTTTTAATAAATCATCATAGATTGGTTTAAGTTTTTCATCGGCATCTGCAACATCAATTTCATTAATCCAGCTCATAATTATTTGTCATTTATCATAAAGCTGTCAATTGTATCAGAGAATGTTGTAATAAATTCACTAATAAGCATAAAATACGCGGGTTAACAACTCAAGTATGATTATGGCATTAAAAAATGATTTGCTGTTAAGGGCATTAAAACAACAAGACACAGAAAGAACGCCTGTATGGGCAATGAGGCAAGCAGGCAGATACTTGCCTGAATACCGTGAAGTCAGAAAACAAGCAGGTGATTTTATGTCTTTGGCAAAAAATCCAGAAATGGTTTGTGAAGTCACACTTCAACCATTACGTCGATTTCCTTTAGATGGTGTGATAATTTTTTCTGATATTTTAACCATACCAGATGCCATGGGTTTAGGCCTTTACTTTGTCACAGGCGAAGGTCCGAAATTTAAAAACCCAATTTCATCGGAACGAGATGTAGATAACTTACCAAAAATCGATGTAAACAGCGATCTTCAGTATGTTATGGATGGCATTGCATTAACTTCTAAAACTTTGGATAATGCAGTACCATTGTTGGGGTTTTGTGGATCTCCGTGGACATTATTGACATATATGGTAGAAGGAGGCAGTTCAAAAACTTTTGCGAAAGCAAAAGCTTTTTTACTTAACCACTCTCAAGCGGCACATAAATTACTTCAGAAATTAACAGATGCCAGTATTGACTATCTCAATGCACAAATTGAAAGTGGCGCAAATGCCGTTCAAGTATTTGATTCTTGGGGTGGTGCATTGTCACCAGAATTGTACCAAGTCTTCTCATTAGACTATATGAAGCAAATTGTAGCAGGGGTTAAATCAAAAAATCCAGAGACTCCGGTCATTTTATTTTCAAAGGGTGTGGAATATAATCTGTCTATAATGGCCGATTCAGGAGCAGACTGTTTGGGTGTTGATTGGACCACAGACTTATCATTAGCAAGAAAATTAACTTCAGGAAAAGTGGCTTTACAGGGCAACCTGGATCCTTGTGTTTTATATGCAGATGATGAGGTGATCGAAAGTGAAGTGAGAAAAGTGCTAAATTCCTTTGGTCAGGGCAATGGTCATGTTTTTAATCTGGGACATGGCATGCATCCAGGCATGCAGCCAGAAAAATTAGCTGTAATGGTCAACGCAGTTCGAAAATATTCAAAAAGATGATTTGTAGACTTGCCTCCATAAAGGATGTAAAACAAGGATCTTGGTATGAATACTCATTGCAAACTGACAATGGGTTGTTTTCGGTGATGTTGCGTTTTGATAATGGTGTGTATCATGGATTCGAAAATTCATGCCCACACCAAGGCAGAAGAATGGATTATGCAGCAGGTGAATTTTTGATTTCAGAGACAGGTACCATTGTGTGTCCTGCACATGGCGCCGAATTTAATCCGAATAATGGCCTATGTGTCAATGGCCCATGTTTAGGCGAGTCTCTAAAACCCGTTCAGGTAAAAGTTAATGAAAAAGATATATTTGCAATTATTGAATAACCCCATTGTTACTTTACTGTTTCGTTATGGAATTGTAGGGGTTGCTGCCAGTGCTGTTCATTTTGTATTGGCCTATATTGCCTTTGAAAAATTTCAAATTAATTTTTTTCTATCACACTTTATTGGATTTATTTTCGGATTGTTCACTGCCTATTATGGCCACTATTTTTATTCATTTAAAGACGATGAGGAACACGGAAAACGGTTTCCAAAATTTTTAGTGACGGCTTTAGCTGCTCTTATATTGCACCAAGGCGGAGCCTATCTATTTGTCAAGGTACTTGGCCTTGATTATACCTCTCGTGTTTTACCTCTATTGGTCGTTACAGTACCTGTTTTCACATTTTTACTTAATAAGTTTTGGGTTTTTTCTGAAGTTAAAGAAACATCTAAGTGATACTGATAAGCTTCTATGACCAAAGGCTTAAAGCTAAAACCCTGGTGTAAATACTTCGAATGTAGATCATTTGTAGGAATAAAGATTTGCATGATTGAATACCAGTTATTTAATAAAGTTAATGGTAATCATCAGATGTGTCAGAGATATGACAATAATATGATATCTAAAGGTTAAATATCTGCTGATGCTGTCACATGTTGGCAATATCCCAAAAATGTCTCTTTACTATACTAAAATATTTGAATACAATACTCTCAGTAATAAAATTGGAAGCATATGACAGAATTAGCTACGCACTCTTTTGAAAAATTAAGAGAACATGCCACAAAAGCAGCAAGGATGTTAAAAACACTCTCTAGTGAGTCAAGATTAATGATTTTATGCGCACTGGAATCTCGTGAATATTCTGTCACAGAACTGCACCAACAAATAGGATTGAGTCAATCTGCATTGAGTCAGCATTTGGCAACATTACGCAGAGAAGGAATGGTTAAAACCCGCAGAGAATCTCAAGTGATTTTCTATTCCTTGGCACAATCCAATACCACAAAAATTATAGAAGTTTTAAGCGACTTGTATTGTCCTTCAGATTTAAAATAATGATAAATTCTCAACAATTAGTAACCCATGCCTTAAAGTCAATAAAAGAAATAACTGTTGATCAACTGGCACAATTAACACAAAAGCCCCATTTGCATTTGATAGACATCAGAGAAGCCAGTGAAATCGCTGATGGCGTTATTCCGGGTTCATACTGGATTTCTCGTGGACTATTAGAGTTTAAAATTTTATCTCTCATCGAGCAGCTTAATTGGCATGAAAATGATGAGATTTATATCACTTGTCGTAGCGGAAACCGTTCAGCATTGGCGGCTGTTTCATTATTACAAATGGGATTTAAGAATCCTGTATCCGTTGCTGGTGGATTTAATGCTTGGCGCGATTCTGGTTTTGAAATTGCTCAAGAAATAAAAAACATTTAAGTCAACCTTTAAATACCTAATCCCTATTAGTTTGAACAATCTCTTTCTAGTTTGTAGTTTTTCCAGTGAGCGATGGTTAAAAGCACCCCGCCAGTAACAAACACGGCAGATTCTAAGAGAATGCTTAATTTGCCTTCTAACAGGGTCCCTGTTAACAAAAAACCTACACCAATAACAGCCAAATATAAAACGGTTTTGTTTTTGTGTTTCTTGAAACCACGACCGATACTCCATGCGGCAATCAATAAAATAAAGCTAATCCAAATCCAACCATGTCCAAAATGTGCCCACTTGGGAATAATGGGCGCAATGCTGAGTAATATTGGTGCAATCGCACACTGAATGGCACAAACCAATGAAAGGCTTATCCCTAAAATGTCAGATATGGAACGTGATTTTTTGATAGTGTTTATTAATGATAATTGCGATCGCTTATTATTGGGGTATTGAGTTAGTTTTACAAGTTCAATGCGAATCATATGTTAAAATGTGCCCTTTATTATTGGACAGACGCATGCAAGAAGAAAAAATTGGAATAATAGCCACAATTAAAAACAACATTCTTGATTTTATGAATGATCCTGATGCAATTTTGGCCATTTTAACCCAATTTGTTATTGCCTTGGCTATTTTCTGGGTTGGTAAAAGATTAGCCAAACTTTTGTCCTATTTTATTGGTAAAGGTCTAACAAAATCAGGAGCTGCTCCGATTTTGGTAAATTTTTTGAAAAATTTTGTTTACTTTATTTTACTTGCAGTAGTCATTATTACAGCCTTAGGTGAATTAGGCATAGAAACCACATCGTTGATAGGTGTTGTTGCAGCAGCGGGTCTCGCCATTGGTTTGGCTTTAAAAGATTCACTTTCAAATATTGCATCTGGAGTCATGATTGTTATATTTAGACCGTTTAAAATAGGCGATTTCATAGAGGTTGCAGGACATGCAGGATCAGTTTTAGAAATCAAAATATTCAATACGGTATTAAAATCAGGGGACAATAAAAAAATAACAATTCCCAATGGACAAATAACGTCCAGTTCAATCATCAATTATTCAGCCAATGAAACCAGACGCATAGATCTGGTTATTGGTGTGAGTTATGATGATGATTTGAAGTTAGCAAAGAGAATCATGACAGATATTTTGGTCTCTCATTCATTGGTATTAAAAGACCCAGCTCCTTCAGTTGTTGTTAGTGCCCTTGCCGATAGTTCAGTTAACTTTAATGTCAGACCATGGGTGAAAACTGATGATTATTGGACAGTATACAGTGATGTGTTAGAACAAATTAAAGTAGGGTTAGAAGCCGCTGGTTGCAATTTGCCTTATCCACAAACAGATATTCACTTGCACAGTAAAAACACGCAATAAAGGGTTTTATCTATTTGGCCAGGGTGTATTGAATACGGTAGATTTTGTTTTTAACAATAAAATGACAGCAAATGTTTTTAAGTGTCGTATGTATTAATATGTTCATAATTATTATTACTATACCATGCCACATTTCAATACATTTGTTTTTATAATAGCCATCTTGCTCGCAGGGCAAGTGTCAGCACAAACTGACCAAGCCAATATATATTATCAACAAGGAGTTACCAACAATCAACAAGGGCTCTTGATTGAAGCGAGCGTACTTTTCACACAAGCCATTGCTGAATATCCTGAGTTCGCTCAAGCCTATTATCAAAGAGGATTAAGTTTTGATGGTATGGGGGAAAAATCCCATGCCATTAAGGATTTCAAGCAATCGGTGGATTACAAAATAGTCAATTTACAGCCTTATCTAAGATTAATAAATCACTATAAGAGTAACTCACAATATTTAGCCGCACTTATTATTACAGATCAATTGGTTGCAAACATGCCAGATCAAGCTGCTGGTGGATATTATGATAAGGGCCAAATATATGAATTGATGAACAAATCAAGCCTGGCAATAAAAGCCTATGAAATGACCTTAAAAAACACAGATGAAGACATGACAATCTTTAAAGAGCAGTTACTTGATAAAATAGCACACTTAAAATATCATGAAAACAAACAATGAATCATGGTTGTCCAATTTAGAGCAGGCCTCTGATTTAGTACTTGTAAATGTCGAATAGATGTTTTAAATCTTTTTCCCAAACACTGTAATATTTGCCCAATTTACGTTCTGCGGGAGTTACATCTGTATCAGCAATAACCTGTAATGGATCTAAGAACACTGATTCATCTTTGCCGCATTGGCTTCTGATATTGCGTTTTTCTAGACCAAGCCTTGATATATTCAGCATTTGTAATGCCACATCTCGAACTATGCCATTTTGGAATTGTGTACATAAGCCATAACGTGGCACATGGTCCCTAAGATATTGGTGCTCTTCATGGCTCCATTTTTTTACCAAATCCCATGCAGCATCTAAACATTCTTGATCATAAAAAATCCCGACCCACAGTGCTGGTAAAGCACAGATTCTGCGCCAAGGTCCACCATCTGCGCCGCGCATTTCAAGAAATTTTTTCAACCTGACTTCAGGAAAAGCTGTGGTTAAGTGGTCTTCCCAATCTTTCATGGTCGGTAACTCACCCGGTAATATTGATAATTTCCCTTGCATAAAATCTTTAAATGATAAACCACTGGCATCTAAATATTTGCCATCCCTGTAGGCAAAATACATGGGTACATCTAACATGTAATCCACATATCTTTCAAAACTCATAGAATCATCAAAAACAAAAGGAATGGTTCCACAACGGTCATTATCCGTATCTGTCCAAATGTGTGATCGGTAAGATAAATAACCGTTAAACTTGCCATTTTTAAATGGAGAATTGGCAAATAATGCTGTCGCAATCGGTTGTAATGCCAATGAAACCCGAAATTTTTTAATCATATCCGCTTCAGATGAATAATCCAAATTGGCTTGAATCGTACAAGTACGTTTCATCATGTCCAAACCTAAAGTACCAACTTTGGGCATGTATGCACTCATGATTTTGTATCGGCCCTTGGGCATGAATTCAATGTCTTTCTTTTTTGCTAAGGGGTGAAATCCCATGCCAATAAACGCTGAATTAAAATTTTCACAGACAGCTTTAACTTCTTTTAAATGGATATTGGTTTCTCTACAAGTCTGATGAATATCAGACAGAGGTGCACCTGAAAGTTCTAATTGACCACCAGGCTCCAGAGTAACCGAACAACCATCTCGGTACAATGCAATAATATTTTCGCCCTCGTATTCAGGACGCCACCCATATGTGTTCATTAACCCTGTAAGGATATCCTTAATTCCACCGGGTTGGTGATAGCCTAATGGTTTTAATGTTTCGGTATCAAAACCAAATTTTTCATGCTCAGTACCCACTTTCCATTCTGATTTTGGCTTACAACCTGAGGCGATATATTCGATTAGTTGGCTTTTATTTTCTATAAATTCGGATTGGCTCAATTTTCTACTCGGTTAGGTTTTGAATTATTTTATCATGTATAATGTTTATTATTCATAATTTATTCATTTAGAAGGAATACAATTTAGGCATGAAATTAAAATTTTCAATAATTATTGGTATATTGCTGATTAACTTTTCAGTTTTAAGTAATGAATCACTGTTAAATCGAGGCAATGGCTCTGAGCCTGATTCTTTAAATATACATTTGGCTGAAGGGTTGAACTCTCATAATGTATTGCGTGATATATATGAAGGCTTAATGACCCTGGATGAAAAAGGCCTGCCTATTTATGGCAATGCGATATCTCATTCAGTTGATGGCAATATTTGGACATTTAAGTTAAGGGCCGATGCCAAATGGTCAGATGGAAAATCAGTAGTTGCTATGGACTTTGTTCGTGCATGGAGAAAAGCCATTGATCCAAATACAGCAGCACCCTATGCCTTTTTGCTGAATAATATTTTGAATGCCAGTAAAATCATGCAATTGGAATTGCCGTTGTCTAGTCTTGGTATTAAAGCGATTGATGATTACACATTGCAAGTGGATTTGGTACAAGCCGATTCTGCATTTTTAGAAAAGCTCAGTTTACCGATTTTTTACCCTATTTCATCGATTGAAACCAGTAATCACAAGATTATCAGCAATGGGGCTTATCGTCTGAAAGATTGGACAGTACAAGAAAAGATTACATTAGAAAAAAATCCAAATTATTATGATTATAGTCAAGTCTACTTCGAGCAAGTTGTTTATTGGGTAACAGAAAACCAATCCAGTGAGCTCAAACGTTTTAGGGCAGGCGAGTTAGACATTACTGAAAGCATACCAGACAGTCAAATATCGTGGATTAAAGAAAACTTACCACAACAACTGCACATCGCTCCATATTTAGGTTCGTTTTTCTTGGGTTTAAATTTGAATGATGAAAATTTAAAAAATCCTGAATTAAGAAAAGCGTTGTCTTTGGCCATAAACCGTAAGATCTTATCTGAAAAAGTTCTGAAAACAGGCCAACAACCTGCTTTTCATATTGTACCAAGAAGTTTAAGCAACAAGTCATTGGGAAAGACTCAAATGAATGATTCCGATAGAGTAAAACAAGCCAAAACAGCATTAAAGAAAAGTGGAATTAACCCACAACAAATAACAATTGAAATTCTTTATAACAACAGTGAAAATCAACGAAAACTTGCCATCGCTGTTGCTGCTATGTGGCGTCAGACATTGGGCATCAGGGCGAAGTTGTTGAACCAAGAATGGAAATCTTTTGTGGTATCCAGAAAAGCCAAAAATCGACAAGCCTTTCGCTCAGGTTGGATTGCCGACTATGCAGATGCTCTGAGTTTTTTGGAATTATTTACCAGTCATTCACGATTTAATTTCTATCATTACAGTAATCCAAAATTTGATGAGATTATTGGTAGAATTAGAAAAGAATCAGATAATACTGCTAAATTTCTTTTGATTGAAAAAGCAGAAAAACTATTATTACATGACAAGCCAGTCATCCCGTTGTATTATTACGTGTCTAGGCATTTGGTAAACATTAAATTACTGGGTTATACAGATAATGTTGCAGACCGACATTTATCAAAATATTTATACAGAAAAGAGAACTGAATATGAAAAAACTATTAATTTTGTTGGTGATAATTAGCACAGCGACTTATTCACAAGATGCCGCACGAGAATTACAAAACATACACAATGATAAGTATTTGGAAAAATACAATTATCAAAATAACAATGAAGTTGTTGTCTGTGAATCAAACAGAGGCAGGCGTACACTGTGTCGCGTCGACACCCGATTTGGCGTCAATATAATCAAACAGTTATCCCGCCAGACATGTAATTATAACTGGGGTTATGACTCGAAAGGAATTTGGGTAGATAATGGTTGTATAGCTGAGTTTTCTGTAAATCGAGGGTGGGATCAACCAGGATCAGAAAGCAATATCATGGTTTGTGAATCACGCAGTTATCGTCGTAATTATTGTCCTGCCTATCTGAATGGAAGAGATGTGTTTTTACTTAAACAGATCAGCCAATTATCATGCCAGAACAATTGGGGCTATGATCAAAACGGTGTCTGGGTTGCCAATGGTTGTCGTGCCGAATTTGCGGTTGAAGATAGGTACAATAACAACAGTGATGTCGTTGTTTGTAGCTCTAGAAATCTACGACTCCAAGCATGCCAAGTGGATACCAGTGGTGGTGTGGAATTTTTGAAACAATTATCACGTGCCAGTTGTAATGGTAATTGGGGTTATGATAGGCAAGGTATTTGGGTGAATAACGGTTGCCGTGCTAAATTTAGGGTATTGCCAAGTAACCGTGGTTATGGCAATTATGAAGATCGAGATACTGTAACATGTTCGTCTAAAAACTCACAAATGAAAATTTGTCGTGCTGATACTTCTGGTGGTGTGAGACTCATTAAACAAAAATCTCGTGCGAGTTGTCGAGGAAATTGGGGATATAAGGATAATAGCATTTGGGTTGATAATGGTTGTAGAGCCACATTTCAGTTATATATCGATGGCAATAGGAACAATTATGGTCAAGGAAGTAACAATAGTCAGAATTCTGAAAATATTAACTATGGAAACAACCGTGGACAAGATTATGGCAATAACAACTATGGAAATTATTCTAACCAAAATAGTAAAATCACTTGTTCATCACGCCATTTGAGAAGAGCCACTTGTGAAATACCTAGAGGTTCAAAAGTAAAAATATTACGACAATTATCCAATACAAGTTGTAGTGGGTCATGGGGTTATAACAGAGATTATATATGGGTTGATAAAGGATGTAGAGCAGAGTTTAGAGTCTATTAACCAAAGCGTAAAAATAAAATAAATGCCTCTAAAAGACCTATGCATTATGTCTATTAAAGATTTTATGGTAAAACATACAGTCGAATATTGTGTCTCAGGATTGTAAAACAATATCATGGATCATCAAAAAATAGTCTGGTATATTTTAAAAATTAAAATCGCAAATATACCAGAAGGTTATTAAAATATGTCATCAAACAAAGATATAAGTATGCAATTGACTAACTTTTACGAGTTTGCTGAGCTATGTCATGATGCTTTAATTTGGGAAACAGATGAAAAATTTAATATTAAATATGTAAATAAAGCATTTTATAAGCATGTTGGATTAACCAATGAATTGGTGATCGGTAATAGTTTAGAGCAAATATTGCCGACAGAAGAACCCAAATATTGGGATAAAATAGTACAATCAAACCTCAGCTATCAAGGTGTGTGTTTGCGTGTCATACTAAATAATGGACAACATTTACAACTAAAAGTATCAGGCAAGACGGTTTTTAATAACGATGTGGTTGTCGGTTATATAGGGGTGTGCACCTTTGAATCTGAAAGTGCCATTACCAATAGAATTATAAGTAAGTTAAAATCTACTAACCAAATAATCCTCAAATCAATCAATGATGCCTTAATTGTTGTTGATAAAAATGACAGAATTATCGTAGCAAGCCCTGGTTTTAAACGCATGTGGGGTTTTCAAAATGTAAAATTGTTCCACACACATTTTGTTGATTTGCTGGGTAAAATGAAAGAACTCTTGGCTTATGGTGAAAACTCTTTTTCATTTGGTGTGGATCAACAAATGACCGATTTAGATGATAGCAAAGATGTGATAAGGTTCAAAGATGGAAGGCACATTGAAAGAAAGTCAAAAGCCTTTATGCAAAAAGGAGCAGTACAAGGTAAATGTTGGTATTTCACAGACATAACTGAGCATAAAATCTTAGTAGATAAGTTAGAAAGGCTGGCTTTTAGAGACTCATTAACATCTTTGTATAACAGGCGTTGGTGTGAAAATAAATTAAAACAATTGTTGATAACTGATAAAAACAATTCATTATCATTCATTTACATGGATTTAGACCATTTTAAAGTCATCAATGATTCTTGTGGTCATATATATGGTGATGATGTATTAGAAGAAATCAGTCATTTATTGTTAGAAACTGTTGGTAGAAAAGCCTATTTATCACGTTTGGGCGGTGATGAATTTGGATTGATTTTGGTTAATAAATCTTATGCTCAAGTATTAGAAATCAGCAACAGTATATTGCTTGCTATTTCTAATTATACCTATAAGCTAAAAAAGAAAATCTTTAAAATAGGTATTAGTCTTGGACTTGTTATTATTGACGAAGAGGATGATTTCCGATCAATTTTTGTACATGCAGATGAAGCTTGTTATTTATCAAAAAAAACAGGCCGAAATAAATGTACGATATATAATGTAAAAGAGGAAGAATTTAAAAAAACCCAAAAAGAATTGAAATGGTATGATGCCATACAAAAAGCTTTATTAAAAAACCAATTTGAACTCTGGTGCCAATCAATAAATGATATTAAGGAACCTATTTCTCATTTCGAAGTTTTATTGCGTATGCGCACGGAAAATAATCAAGTGTATTCACCGGGTTTGTTTATGGAGTCAGCTGATAGGTTTGGGATGATTTACACCATTGATAGAAAAGTCATAGAATTGTTTTGTAAGTTTTATTATAGAAACAAAGAAAAGCTAAAGGACACTCTGTTTTCAATCAATTTATCTGGTTATTCAATCAGCAGAGAAGATTTTTTGCCTTATGTACTCAGGTCGTTAAACCAATATGACATAGATAGCAAAAACATTTGTTTTGAAATCACAGAGAGTGAAGTTATTAATAATATTGATAAGGCTTTGGTTTTTCTAGCGCATGTGAGAAATGTGGGTTGTAAAATTTCATTGGATGATTTTGGCAAAGGTTTCACCAGTTTCTCCTACTTAAAAAACATACCATTTGACTATATAAAAATTGATGGTCAATTTATTCAAGAGTTAAACAAAGACAAAATTAATACTGCCATAATTAAATCTATCGTTTACATATCAGAGACCATGGAAAAAAAGACAATCGCTGAGCACATTGAAAATCAAGTACAATTGTTGAAAGTTGCGTCACTTGGAGTGAATTATTTTCAGGGTCATTACTTTTCTAAGCCACATCAAATAACAAAACTGGTAGAATAGCGCCAATATTAATTAATTAACATTACTGGCATGGCAAAATTGTACTTTTATTACTCTGCGATGAACGCGGGTAAGACAACCCATTTATTACAATCAAGTTATAACTACAGGGAACGTGGCATGAACACGTTGATATTATCTCCTGCTTTTGATAACCGGTATGGTGTTGGAAAAGTCACATCCAGAATCGGTATAGAGTCACCTTCAATTATTTTTGCAGAAAAAGAAAACATATATAACTTGACCAACAAGATTCATATTGATCGAAAAATCAATTGTGTCTTAGTTGATGAAGCGCAGTTTCTTAGCAAAGACCAAGTGTATCAACTTACTGAAATTGTGGATCAATTGGATATTCCAGTATTGGCATATGGACTACGTACTGATTTTCAGGGTGAACTATTTACAGGCAGTCAATACTTACTGGCATGGGCAGACCATTTGAAAGAATTAAAAACCATTTGTCATTCGGGTAAAAAAGCAACCATGGTTGTGCGTGTTGATGAAAAAGGCCGTGCAGTAAAATCAGGAAATCAAGTTGAAATCGGTGGTAATGATCGGTATATCTCTGTTTCAAGGGCTGAATACAAACGTATTTTTTACGGTGAGGGAATCATTGAAACGGTTCAATTATCTCTACCAATTGAAGAGAAAAAATAATGAGAATAGTCTTTTGTGGAACACCTGATTTTTCAGTTGAGCCGTTAAATCAATTATTAGTCAACCAGTTTAATGTTGTAGGGGTTTACTGCCAACCTGATCGCGGCGTTGGACGTGGCAGAAAAATACAGTACTCTGCTGTCAAACAATGTGCGATTGATAACAACCTCGATGTATTTCAACCCAAATCTTTGCGCAATCCGGATGACATTGAAACATTAAGATCCTTAAAGCCTGATTTATTAGTGGTGGTAGCTTATGGCCTGATATTGCCCCAAGCAGTATTGGATATACCTAGTATTGGTTGCTGGAATATTCATGCATCATTGTTGCCTAGATGGCGTGGAGCTGCACCCATCCACAGAGCACTATTGGCTGGAGACAAAACCACAGGAGTTGGCATTATGGATATGGAGGCAGGGCTGGATACCGGTGCTGTTTACCTACAACATGAATGTGCTATCAGCCAAAATGAAACTGCGCAAAAATTACATGATCGATTGGCTAAAATGGGAGCACATGCCTTAATTGAGTGTTTGGAATTATTGAAAAACAACCTGTTGCCACAACCAATGCCACAAGACAATGAAAATGTCACTTACGCTCACAAACTAGAAAAATCAGAATCAAAAATTTCATGGGATGAAAGTGCAAAACAGATTGATCGAAAAATTAGGGCGTTTAACCCATGGCCAGGAGTAGTGGGTTGCATAGAAGGCATTGATTATAAACTGTGGAAAGCAGAAGTTGTTCATAAGGAAACCAATTTAAATCCAGGAGAGATCGTTACTGCCAATAAAAACACCTTAGTTATTGCCTGTAAGAAAGGCCAGTTGAAAATTGTTGTTATTCAAAAACCAGGTAAAAAACAAATGCAAATAGATCAATTTATGCCCTCAATGAGACAATGGTATAAATGAGCAAACAAACCACAAGAACATTGGCTGCTCAAATTACCTACGACGTGGTTTATAAAAAGGCAAATCTTTCTGAGACATTCAAAAAGCGAATAAAAAGCAATCAGTCCGCGGATGCTAAATCATCTATAAAATCTTTGTGTTATGAGACCATACGCCATTATTTATATTTAGAAGACATGTGGTTGTCATGTTTACAAAAAAAGCCAAAAGATAAATTACTTGGTGTGATTCTAACTCAAGGGATGGCTGAGTTTCATGTATTAAACAAACCAGAGCATGCCGTAGTTAATGAAGCCATTAACACAGCAAAAAAGCTCAATAAGAGATGGGCGAGTGGCTTAATTAATTCGTGTTTGAGAAAGGCCATTAAAATTAAAGACCCCATTGCCAGTAATGAAAAAGCCCAATATGCACACCCACAATGGTGGCTCGACACTGTTAAAAAAGATTGGCCAGATAATTGGCAACAAATCTTAATTGCTAACAATCATAAGCCACCTCTCTGGATAAGAAGTAAAAACACGCCAAATGCAAACCTATCTCCAGAGCCCCATAGTCATATAATTGGTGCCTATAAAATACAAGCACAAGACATTACTCAAATCAGTGGGTTTCAAAACGGAGAAATATCAGTTCAAGATGCCAGCGCTCAATTGGCTGCACAAATATTAAATCCCATTAATGGAGAAAAAATATTAGATGCTTGTGCTGCTCCTGGTGGAAAGACATGTCATCTACTAGAAATCAATTCAAATATTGAATTACAAGCACTAGAATTGTATCCAAATCGGGCTAAAAAGATCACAGAAAACCTACAAAGACTTAATGTTAATGCAAAGATAATTGTTGCAGATGCAAAAAATACGGAAGAATGGTTTAACGGAGAAAAATTTGATAAGGTTTTGCTCGATGCGCCATGCAGTGCTTCAGGAATCGTCAGAAGGCATCCAGATATAAAATTCATCAGGCAGGCAGAAGATTTGAAAGACATTTGCAAGGACCAACAAGAATTGCTCAAAGCTTCAGCCAAAGTCTTGAAAGTCGGTGGTTCGCTTTTGTACGCGACTTGTTCAATATTTGCTGAAGAAAACAGTAATCAAATCAAAAAATTCTTAAAAACACACCCTGAATTCAATGAAATCAAGTTAGAATATACTTT
Organism: uncultured Alcanivoracaceae bacterium; assembly: GCA_913061105.1. Taxonomy (GTDB): domain Bacteria; phylum Pseudomonadota; class Gammaproteobacteria; order Xanthomonadales; family Marinicellaceae; genus NORP309. The sequence goes on from CAJXVJ010000016.1 coordinate 19,756, forward strand.
TGCAATAAATTGTGAGCATGGTATTCAAATATTATCTGGAAATGAAGATGCAGATGGGTTTTATTATAGCTACTTGAAAAAGAATGAAATTTAGAATTAAGATTTTTCTCTGTCCTTTATTAATTATTTGCTTGGCGTTCTCGTGCCATGCAGAAAATCAAGTTATTCATCTTAATATTACTCAAGATACAGATACAATTTCTGTTTCACCACGCATAGACTTTTCAACATCTCAAGAAATCAAAGAAGCCATCGATAATGGAATTAGAGTGCAATTAATCGTTAAAGCAGAATTGTACCAACCTGTCCCTTGGTGGTTTGATACCACAATAGATAAGAACTTAATCAGGTTAGAAATTTCTTATTATATACTTGGAAAATACTATGTGATCAAAAATAAGGAGACTAATCAGCGTATTGGAAATGTTGATTACAACAAGTTATGGAATAGTCTTGAAAAGATTATTGTCATGGATTTTCCAATCCCAGACAATGATGATTTATGGGTTAAGTTGCGCATAATGCTAGATAAGGGCTCTTTGCCAACAGCAATGCAGTTGCCAGTTTTATTTAATGAATATTGGGATATAAATACCGAGTGGTTCTCACAACAGGTGAATTTGAGTGAGTAAAACACCTCTTAAAAACATATTAATTGTTACATTAATTGTCGTTTTATTGTCATCATTGTACTTTTTAGGCGAAGCAGTTCAAGGTGCTGAACAATTTAATCGCATATATTTGTGGTTGTTTGGTGCATCAATTCTTGCCGTTACTATACTTGCAATAATCATTATCCAAAGATTGGTTTGGCTGTTTTTAAAAAGAAAAACAAATGAACCAGGCATCAGATTAACAACAAGAATGGTGTCAACATTTATTGCTTTGTCGTTGCCACCTGTTTTAATTGTTTATATTTTTTCGACTCAGTTTTTAAATAACTACATTGACAGTTGGTTTGATACCAATACTGGAAAAGCATTAGATAATTCACTCGCATTGGGAGGAATGTTTTTAAATGTTCAGACAAAACAAGCCTTAACCCAAACTAAAAACATCTCACAGAAATTGTCAGAAATTGATGGGCCAAGACAAGCCATCTATCTTGAAAGATACTTAGATGAATCCAGTGCAACCAGTCTTAATTTGATATCAGAAAGTGAAATTATTGCCACGGCCAATAACAGTTTTGACCTTAAAACAAATTTGCCACCACAAACGGCATTTAGAGATGTACTCAATGGTAACAATTTTGCACGAATAGAACCAGTACCAGGGGGGAGTCAATTAAGAATAAGGACTCTTGTACGTATTAACAATGTTTTAAAAGTCTCATCCAAAAACCGATTTCTACAAGGTTTTTTTTCAATTGAAGACCAGTACAGTCATTTGGCACACAGTATTGAAAATGCTAAGATAGGATACAATCAGCAAGCATACCAAAGAGAGCAACTTAAGCGATCATTTAATATTATCCTTGCATTGGTCTTGATGCTAAGTATGTTAATGGCACTTATTTGGGCATTTTCTGCTGCAAGAAAATTAGTTGCACCAGTACGTTTAATGTCAATTGCAACTCAGGCGATTGCAGAAGGTGATTACAGTCAGAAAATTCCGATTACATCAAAAGACGAAATTGGATTTTTGGTAAAGTCTTTTAATTCCATGTCATCTCAATTGGCATCATCTAGTGCTTTAGCACACCGCTCACAAATTGAAGCAGTGAGTCAAAAATGGTATTTAGAAAGTGTTTTATCACACTTGTCTAGCGGTGTAATCAGTGTTAATAGAGAACAACGCATTCTAATGGCCAATGCAGCTGCCAGTAAAATATTAAACCTGGAAGGCAAAGACATCATCAATCAAAACATTGAATATTTGTCGATTAAAAACATTGGTTTAACGCCATTTGTAGAATTAATCATAAAAAAACTCAATGATCACAATGAAGAATGGCAACAGGAAACTTTAATCTCAGAAAGTGAAGCCAGAAAAATTTTGGTTGTCAGGGGTAGCCGAATCCCAGAAAATGAACAGGAAGAAGGTGGTTTAGTCGTTGTTTTTGATGATCAAACCATTATTAATCAGGCACAGCGTGATGCTGCATGGTCTGAAGTAGCCAGAAGATTAGCACACGAAGTTAAAAACCCCTTAACACCGATTCAATTGTCAGCAGAAAGGCTGCGTTTACGTTTTTTAAATAAATTACCAGAAGTGGATAAAGACATCTTAGATAGGGCAACACAAACCATTGTTTCACAAGTTGACAATTTAAAAACATTGGTTAACGCATTTTCGGATTATGCAAAAGCACCAGAATTAAGACGTGAGGCAGGAGGCCTAAATAAGCTTATTGAAGAATCTGTTGATTTATACTTTATTGCCAATGCAGGCATCAATTTTCAATTGGACTTAATCAACCCAGAACCCATCATGTTTATTGACAAGGTGAGGTTTTCACAGTTATTAACCAATCTTATTAAAAACTCACAAGAAAGTGTAAAAAGCAATGAATTGAACATACGTATCGTCACAACTTTAAGTGAAACCATTGATAACGCATTAATTCTTAAATTTATTGATAATGGACATGGTTTTAACGATAAAATTCTTGAACATCTATTTGAACCTTATGAAACCACAAAACCTACTGGTTCTGGACTTGGGTTAGCCATTGTCAAAAAAATTGTTGAAGAACATGGTGGAAACATTAAAGCATACAACGAAGAAACTGGTGCTGTCATAGAAATCAACTTACCTATTTATCAAAAATAATGTATTGGATAGCCTCATACCCACGATCAGGAAACACTTTTTTAAGAATCTTATTCAAAGAAGTATATGGCATATATACTTGGGAAGGATACGGTGCAGAAACACCAAAAAATGTACTTGGAGGTAAGTTTGAAATCAATAAAAACCTGCCGATATTGATTAAAACACACGAGCTTCCAAACAAAACTCAAATTCCATATAAACAACTGAAAACCATATACTTGATCAGAGATGGCAGGGATGCTGCTATATCAATGGCTTTTCATCGCTGCAATATTGTTAATCCAGGTTCTGATTTTCTTTTTAATCTTCGCACAGCAATTTTAGCACCATTCGGAACCTCTTTTGGAGGTTGGTCGAAACATGTGAAGCAATGGTCAAAAAATTCAGATATAATTATTCGATTTGAAGATCTTATCAGTGATCCAATTAAGGAGTTAAAAAAACTAGAAAAAATCATCGATTTGCCTACGCCAAATTATAGTAAGATTCCAACATTCAATGATTTAAAAAGTAAAAAATATTCGTTGGGAAGTGGCAACAATGAGTTGAGTAAAGTTCAGCAAAAACACCGCAGAGAAAAATTCTTCCGTTCGGGAAAAATCAATGAATGGAAAACAAAGATATCAAAACCATTACAAAACATTTTTAACTTAAAACATGGTAAAGTACTTAAACAGATGGGATATAGTGAAACCCGTACACCAATCATTGCCTATGTTCAATTTATTCAAAATTATTTTCATTGGATTGTTGGTTATATAAAAGAGAAACGAAAAGAGAAAAAATCATGACACCATTACAGCAATTTGAAAACCTTAATAAAGCGCCAAACTTAGATCTTGAAACAAGAATACTAAGATTGAAGCAATTAAAAAAAGCCATACAAAGCAATACCGATAAAATCATTGTCGCGTTGAATACCGATTATGGTAGGCGCTGTGAATCTGAGACAAGAATCGCAGAGGTTATGATATGTATTGCAGAAATTAATCATACTTTGTCTCATATTGGTGAATGGACCAGAACAAAGACAAAACCTGCAGGTTTCAAGTTTTTATTATCAAAAAATGCCATTATTCCGCAACCACTTGGTGTTGTTGGCATAATTTCTCCATGGAATTATCCTTTTAATTTGGCCATAGCACCATTAATTGCAGCCATATCAGCAGGCAATAAAGTCATGATAAAACCATCAGAAATGACACCCAGTACTTCGCAGTTATTGGCAGATATTGTTTCAGATGTTTTTAAAGAAACAGAAGTTGCTGTCTCTTTAGGTGGGGTAGATGTGGCACAACAATTCAGTGCTTTGCCATTTAAACACATACTATTTACAGGTTCTACAGCGGTTGGCAAAATTGTTATGCAAGCAGCAGCTAATAACCTAACCCCAGTAACACTTGAGCTGGGCGGAAAGTCTCCTGTTGTCATTGATGAAAAATATAACCTTAAAACGGCAGCAAAGAGCATAATAGCAGGAAAATTCTACAATGCTGGACAAACATGTATCGCACCTGATTATATATTGGTCAATAAAAAGCAGCAAAAAGACTTGATAAATGAGTTAACAGATGAGCTCAAAAAGGTTTATAGACAGACAAATGATAATAATGATTATACAGCAATCATCAATTCCAACCACTTCAATAGACTAAGAATCATTGCTAAAAAAGCAGATCAAGAGAATCAATGTATATGGCCATTGGGCGATGAAATGATTGAAGAGCTCAATGTTTTTCCACCCTTACTAGTGGCGAATTCAAACAATCAAAGTAGCACAATGGAGACTGAAATTTTTGGTCCTATATTACCGATTATTGCCGTTGATTCAACCCAAGATGCCCTAAACATCATCAATGAAAGAAGCAATCCATTAACCCTTTATGTATTTAGCAATCGATCACATTTTATCAAGAAGGTAATAAACAATACTTTATCGGGCTCAGTGGCTGTCAATGAAACTTTGGTTCAGTTTGCGCAAAACGGCATTCCATTTGGTGGAGTTGGAGAAAGCGGCATGGGCAGTTATCATGGTGAAAATGGGTTCAATAGTTTCAGTCATTTAAAATCTGTTTATTATCAATCACGTATCAACCTAAATTCAATGGCCCGCGCACCCTTTTCAAATTTTAAAAAGAAAATAGTTAAGTTAATGACAAACATGTAAGATCTCATTTTGTGACACAGATCATAGAAAAAACACAATCTTATTTGAAATAGCATTAGTGCGATAAACTAGTTTAAAATGTATTGCAATATCAAATGCTTAATGTAAGAATGTTAAGTATTATAGTTTGATTGAGAGAATTATGAAAATTTACATTCTAGAAGATGATATAGATCAATCAGATTTATATTCCTTCTGGTTAGATGAATACGATTGTACTGTGTTCAATAAAGCCCGCGATTTAATAAAAAAAATTCCCTTTGAAGTGCCGGATGCTCTGCTAGTTGACTGGAACCTACCTATTGTTGATGGATTGGATTTCTTGCACTGGTTGAAAGGCAGTCGTTATGAAAATATACCAGTAATATTCATGACTTCAAGAAGCACAGAATCAGATATTGTCACTGCCTTGACAGATGGAGCTGATGACTACATCATAAAACCGGCCAGTGAAGCGATTGTTAAAGCCCGCATTAAAGCAGTGACCAGAAGATTGCAAAGTAATGATCAAACGAAACAAAAAACATTCACATTTGATCCCTATAAATTTCATCACAATGTTAATTGCGTTTCATTTAAAAATGTAAAAGTCACGTTAACCAATAAAGAGTATGAGTTGGCCATGTATTTTTTTAACAATGAAGGTTTACTTATTTCGAGAGACCAATTGTTAGAGTCGATTTGGGTACAAAGTTCTAATATAAATACCAGAACTGTTGATACACATATCAGTCGATTAAGAAAAAAGCTATTATTGGATGGAACACATGATTGGAAATTAATCTCAATCTACCACAAAGGCTATAAAATTATTAACTTAAAAAATACAACATTATGAGTAAAAAACAACAAAATAATAATGAACCATTAGACTCAGTAGATCAGATTCGAAACATTTTATTTGGAGAACAAGTCAAAATATTTGAAAATAAGTTCACACAATTGGAAGAGAACCTAACCAATACCATAGAACAATTATCAAATAGAGTGAATTCAGCAGTGAGTGAATTAAACAAGCAAATTGAAAAATCTACAAATTCATTACAATCAGAAAGTACAGAATTGTCTCAGCAATTAAGCAAAGACATGCAAAGCATTGAATCAACACTAACAAATAAGATTGTTGAAACAGCTGTCTCTTATACACATCTCCGAGCCCACGAGACAGGCAGAAATCTCG